>JAZKHK010000075.1:0-4112 GCA_040385425.1 Pseudomonadota bacterium
GTGCAGTTCTCGATCAACCCGGTCGATGGCCGCATGGTGGTGATCGAGATGAATCCGCGTGTCTCGCGTTCGTCAGCCCTGGCGTCCAAGGCCACAGGTTTCCCGATTGCCAAAGTGGCGGCCAAGCTGGCTGTCGGCTTCACGCTGGATGAGTTGCGCAACGATATCACCGGTGGTGCCACGCCTGCGAGTTTCGAACCCAGCATCGACTATGTGGTCACCAAAATCCCGCGTTTTGCGTTCGAGAAGTTCCCTGCTGCCGATAGCCGCCTGACGACTCAAATGAAGTCGGTGGGCGAGGTGATGGCGATGGGCCGCACTTTCCAAGAGTCGTTCCAGAAAGCCCTGCGCGGCCTGGAAGTTGGCGTGGACGGCATGAACGAGAAAACGCAGGACCGTGAAGTACTGGAAAAAGAGCTGGGTGAACCCGGCCCTGAGCGCATCTGGTACGTGGGCGATGCGTTTGCCCAAGGCATGAGCGTGGAAGAAGTGTTTGCGCTGACCAAGATCGACCGCTGGTTTCTGGTGCAGATTGAGCAGATCGTCAAAATCGAGCTGGAACTGGAGACGACCACGCTGGATGCCATTGATGCGCCCACCTTGCGCGCGCTCAAGCAGAAGGGTTTTTCGGATCGCCGCTTGGCGCGTCAACTGAAAACCACGGATGCAGCCATCCGCGAAAAACGCCACGCCTTGGGCGTGCGCCCGGTGTACAAGCGGGTGGATACCTGCGCTGCCGAATTCGCCAGCAATACCGCTTACATGTATTCGACTTATGAGTCCGAAGGCGCTGAATGCGAAGCCGCGCCCACGGACAAGAAAAAGATCATGGTGCTGGGCGGTGGCCCGAACCGTATCGGCCAGGGTATCGAGTTTGACTATTGCTGCGTGCATGCGGCTCTCGCCATGCGCGAGGATGGTTATGAAACCATCATGGTCAACTGCAACCCCGAAACCGTCTCCACCGACTACGACACCTCGGATCGCCTGTATTTCGAGCCGCTGACGCTGGAAGACGTGCTCGAGATCGTGGACAAGGAAAAGCCTTTTGGCGTGATCGTGCAGTACGGTGGTCAGACGCCTTTGAAGCTGGCGCTGGACCTGGAAGCCAACGGCGTGCCCATCATCGGCACCTCGCCGGACATGATTGACGCCGCTGAAGACCGTGAGCGCTTTCAGAAGTTGCTGCATGAGCTGGGCCTGCGCCAGCCGCCCAATGCGACGGCTCGTACCGAGCCTGAAGCCCTCGAAAAGGCGGCCGCCCTGGGTTACCCCTTGGTGGTGCGTCCAAGTTATGTACTGGGTGGTCGCGCCATGGAAATCGTGCATGAGCAGCGTGACCTTGAGCGCTACATGCGCGAGGCCGTCAAGGTCAGCCATGACTCGCCCGTGCTGCTGGACCGATTTTTGAATGATGCCATCGAGTGCGATGTCGATTGCATCCGCGATGCAGGCGACAAGGGGGGCGAAGGCGCCACTTTCATTGGCGGCGTGATGGAACACATCGAACAGGCGGGCGTTCACAGTGGCGACTCCGCTTGCTCTTTGCCGCCCTATAGCCTGAGTGCTGAAACGGTGACTGAAATCAAGCGCCAGACCGCAGCCATGGCCAAAGCCTTGAATGTGGTCGGACTGATGAACGTGCAGTTTGCGATCCAGAACATCGCCGGCAAAGACGTGATTTATGTGCTGGAAGTCAACCCGCGCGCTTCGCGCACGGTGCCTTTTGTGTCCAAAGCTACCGGCATCCAGCTAGCCAAAGTGGCGGCACGCTGCATGGTCGGCCAGTCGCTGGCCTCGCAGGGCATCGAGAAGGAAGTGACTCCGCCGTATTTCAGCGTGAAGGAAGCGGTTTTCCCCTTCGTCAAGTTCCCAGGTGTGGACACGATTCTCGGACCCGAGATGAAGTCAACCGGCGAAGTGATGGGCGTGGGCAAGACCTTTGGCGAAGCTTTTGTGAAGTCCCAAATGGGTGCCGGAACCAAGCTCCCAAGGCCGTTGACGGCCACTGGCGAGTCCACAGGCAAAGTGTTCATTTCGGTCAAGAACAATGACAAGCCTCGTGCGATTGAAGTCGCTCGCGCTCTCGTGGCCATGGGCTTTACCGTGATTGCCACCAAGGGAACTGCCGCCGCCATGAATGCGGCAGGTGTGGCCTGCGGTGTTGTCAACAAGGTGACCGAAGGCCGGCCGCACATTGTGGACATGATCAAGAACAATGAAATTGCGCTGGTCATCACCACGGTGGAAGAGCGTCGCAACGCCATTGCTGATTCCCGTCAGATCCGGACTTCGGCTTTGCTGGCGCGGGTTACCACGTTCACGACCATTGCCGGTGCTGAGGCTGCAGTGCAGGGCATGCCGCACATGGATAGCCTGGATGTGATTTCCATCCAGGAAATGCATGCGCAGTTGATTGATGCGTGATCGTCAGCTGACAATCACGGCATAATCAAATCAACAGATACCGCCGAGCGGCAACACTCGGCGGTATCTTTTTTATATCAACCCGTTGGGAACAACGCTTGCTCTGCTATCGCAGAGTCGAGGTCGGGTTCTCCAATCACTCAATTTTCATCGGAGCAGTACGTGGCTACCATTCCTATCACCAAGCGCGGCGCTGAAAAGCTCAAATTAGAACTGCATAAACTCAAGACGGTAGACCGTCCCTGGGTCATCAACGCCATTGCCGAGGCACGCGCTCAGGGTGACCTGAGCGAGAACGCTGAATACGAAGTCGCCAAAGACCGTCAGGGCTTTATTGAAGGGCGTATTCAAGAAGTCGAAGGCAAGTTGTCGGTGTGCCAGATCATTGATCCTGCTGAATTGGATGCTGGCGGCCGGGTGGTGTTTGGTGCCACAGTCAAGCTTGAAGACGAAGATTCAGGTGCGAGCGTGACTTACCAAATCGTGGGTGAAGACGAGGCCGACATCAAACTGGGTCTGGTCAACATCAGCAGCCCGATTGCCCGCGCCCTGATCGGCAAGGAAGAAGGCGACACCGCCGAAGTACAGGCGCCCGGAGGAATCAAGCGCTATGAAGTCGTGGCGGTCAGCTACGTCTAAATTGACTTCACGGATGCCGTTGTGGGTGGCGGCTCTGTGGTGGGGCAGTCTGAGCACGATCGGGTTTTTGGTGGTGCCTCTGCTGTTCAAGTATTTGCCCACGCCTGCCATTGCAGGTGGTATGGCAGCCAAGCTGTTCACGGCTCAAACCTGGTTGTCTTGTGTGTGCGGGCTGTTTTTATTGCTTAAAATACGATCAAATTCAGCTCTAGCCCGCGTCCCTGCTGCACATACAGCTATCGTTTTTATAGTTTCCGGGATGTTGCTGGCGCTGCTGTCGGAGTTTGCCGTGGCGCCAAGAATTGTGGCGCGGGAGAATTTGCGGCTTTGGCACAGCGTTGGCAGCGTGATGTATTTGCTGCAATGGATGTGCACCGCGGTGACATTCTGGAAATTAACTGACTCAGACAGCACTGAGTCAGTTTAGATTGACGCAACGCCTCTTGTCATCTCAAGTGCGTTGAGCAGTTCTGAAAATTTCAGGACTGACTTTGTTTCTTGATGCTGATTTGTTTTGGCTTGGCGCGTTTGACTGAACCACCGGCAGTCAGGCGCTGGTTGCCAAGAACGCGAAGGGTCTTGACTTCAGGGCGCTGGCCGCCGCGCTTGCTGTACTTGAGCACTTTGAAGTCGCGTGGGCCGGCCATGCGGTCTTCGTCAACCGTCTTTTCGCGCTCGGGCATGGGCCGCCAGAGCACCAGCAGTTTGCCAATGTGTTGAATGGGCGCGGCATTGAGTTCATCGGCCAGTGTTTGAAACATGGCTTCCCGCGCCACGCGGTCGTCAGAAAAAACGCGAATTTTGATCAGCCCATGAGCATTCAAGGCTGCGTCGGCTTCTTTTTTCACGGAAGCGGTGAGTCCATCGCCGCCCACCATGACAACGGGGTCGAGGTGATGGGCTTCGGAGCGGTGTTCTTTGCGTTGAGCAGGGGTCAGTAGGATTTGAGACATACCGGTATTATCGGTCACGAAGGTAAAAATGAAAATTCAAACTAAAAGTAGCAAAGTCAATCGGGCGTGGATCAATGATCACGTCAACGATCC
>JAZKHK010000076.1:0-4106 GCA_040385425.1 Pseudomonadota bacterium
TCGGGCTGTTCGGGCTTGAGAAGTGGCACAACGTGGACAAGACGGTGGCGAACCTTGCTGGGGCGCTGGATCGGATTGGGGTGGCTGCAAAACTACCGGAGGCAGCGATTAGCTAAGCGGTTTCTTACAACAGTACCGCAGCTGCAACAGAAAGTAGTGCTGGTTGAAATCGTTTTTTCATTCGGCTTGTTGTTGGTCAGGCGTCTTTGCGAAGGCAGGGCTGGTTAGGGCCAAAACAGGCGCAGCTCGAAGGGTCTTGCAGAAGTTCTGGTTGTGAGTTTCATGATTCGCTTTCAGCGTGGAAGTTTTTCTCGGCGTGCAGATGCCATACCTTGGAAAGCCTGTCTCGCCGCAGGAGATAGGTGTATAAGTTTTGTGCCGTAAAGCGGGGATTTGCGATATCCTGCGCTCGACATGGGCAGCGTTGAGAGTTATTAAATAAAAGGGAGAACAAATGAATGCGTTTGAAGAAGCGAAGAAGATATTTGAGCAATTGCACCATCAAATTGCGGATAAAAATAAGGACGCCAAAATCGCCAAAAATCTTGATGTGCTAGGAAATTCTTATTACAGGCTAACTGAAGAAGATGCGGTGATTGATTATTCGGACCCAATTTCGCGGTTGGGTTATGTTTTTAAGTATGTTGGTGGGCATGCAGAATTCTTGAAGGAAATTCTAGAGATAACTGAAGAGGAAATCGGCGAATCACCATTCAGTGGTCCGACACTAGATATGGTGTGCTTGGGTGGAGGTCCTGGAACTGATGCGCTTGCGGTGAAATTGTTTCTTGACGCTAATCCTTCCAGGCCACCAGTTACCCAATTGAACTGTTGTGTGATGGACAAAGAGCCTGGCTGGGAGCATGAACTTGACGTGATGTCAGAAAACTTGGGTGGGCTAGTAAAACATTCGTTCATGAATCTCGACGTAGGGAAGAAAATTTCTAAGAGTGCAACGGCGGAGTTGGAATATGCTGATCTGATAACAATCAGCTATTTGGTGTCAGAAACAATGTTTGTAAAACCGCAGAAGTTTTTTGAAGATTGTTTTCTTGCCGCAAGACGGGGAGCAATTATTGTTTATGTAGATAACTTTGGTGAGCACACCGAATTCTTTGACAAGCTCTGTGACGGAGCATCTTTGGAAACGATCGTCACTAGCGATGAAAAAGAATGGAACCCCACAAAAAGAAATGTAGAGGCTCGAATCTTTGGATCAACACGTGATCGTCTTTTGGCCGCCTATGTAGAGGCATACGGAGCAACAAAAAATGGATTTAATCCTAAGTCTTCAGGTCGTCTTGGATATCGAGTGATGCGAAAAACGTAATGCAGCACATGAACGATCTTTTCTCTGACGGCGATGTGCTTGAGAACATCGTTATGCCGGATGCAGATGTTTCTTTTGCTTCCAAATTCAATCTGCCAGGTGATAGTTCCCAAATACTTCAAAAACTTATTTCTACGGTTCCTTGGCGCGCCGAAAAGGTGACGGTTTGGGGGAAAAAATTTGATCAACCCCGTCTAATCGCTTGGTACGGAGACGAAGGCAAAAGTTATACCTATTCTGGTATCCATATGGATCCCAATCCTTGGACGTCAGATCTATTGGATATCAAATTGGCGATTGAAGCTTTAGTCGGCGTTGTTTTCAACAGCGCGTTGCTGAATTACTATCGCGATGAGCGAGATAGCATGGGATTTCACAGCGACGACGAAAAGGAACTTGGACCGCAGCCAATCATCGCCTCACTGAGTTTGGGAGAGGAGCGTACTTTCGTTTTTAAACACAAGAGACTTGAGGGGGTGAAGCCTAAGAAAATAAAACTTGCCTCCGGAAGTCTGTTGGTTATGAAAGGTGACACTCAAAAAAACTGGAAACATGGGATCGAAAAAGAGTCTGAACCATGCGGACCAAGAGTTAATCTGACCTTTCGCCGAATTTTTCATGACCTGAAAACAAAACGTGCAGTGGCGACATAGTTTGCATGAAATCTTCTTGATGGCACGCTCGGCTAAGTTGCGAAAGCCCTCCGCGTTTCTACTGATCTGCCATTAAACGCTCATAAAACTCTTTTCATTTCGAACTCCGACGCCACAGCTATTTGTTTCATGGGCTTGACTGTCCGCAACAACAGATTCTTGGTTCGCTAAAACCTCACCTCGTCCTTGTGATGCGCAGCTAAGCGCCTTCTTCCTGAAGCTATCGGTGCAATGAGCGGGGTGACATATTCAGCCCTGCTGCCCCATGTCTCTGCATTGCGTGAAGCCACTGCAGGGTTGGTCTGGACTTGGGTTGCCTTTTTCACCAGTAATCTGTCATGTAGAGATTTGCGGGACAAAAAAAGCCCCCGAAGGGGCTTTGCTGCTAAACGCCGAGCTTTACTTCTGCGCGCGCGCCACATCCCGAAGATCACGAATCTGGTCATGGTTTTTCTGTGCACCCGCAGCTTGGCGTTCGATCAGGGCGCGCACGTCAGCGGGCAGACCTTCTTCCTTCAATGCCTTGCGATAACGTGCGATGGCCGAGTCCTCACCTTTTTCACATGACTCCAGGATTGACAGTTCACTGTCAAAACCCACAGCGCCCTTGGCTTGCACCCAGCCGCGGTGCAGTGCACCTGCTGCCGTGCCGCCATCGGCTGGCTTGCCGCCGTATTGAACAATCATCGCTTCAAGTTCACGGGCGGCCTGTGCGCAGCCAGCTGCGCGGGTGGCGAACAACGTCTTGGCGCTGGCCGTTTCAACCTGCTCCGCGCAGGTCTTGAAGCCGTATTCGCCGTCGCGGCTGTTTTCCAGCAGATCATTCAGAACGCTTACGACGTTTTTGTTGTCAGACATATTGTTTCCTTTTCGCCCCATGGGCATGGTTGATAAATCGCTCCGTTTGGAACTTGGAATCAACCTTATGCAAGCCACGAAGCGCGGGTCGTCGGCTCAGTCAGCCTGCCGGTGTAGGCGAATGCCCCCCGCAATGCCCTGAACGTGTTGTGGTCTCTTTGGGTGTGGACTGTGCGATGCAGCGCTGCTCATGCGCTGCGTTTGCGAAAGCCCATTGGCGTTTCACCTGACCATTCGTGAAAGGCCCGGGTGAAGCTCTTCTCATTGCGAAACCCCGAAGCCGCGGCCACCTGCTTGATGGGCTTGGCCGTCCGCAACAACAAATCCTTCGCGCGCTCAAACCGTACCTCATCCTTGAGCTGCTGCAGCGAAGCACCTTCTTCCTGAAGCTGGCGGTGGAGTGAGCGGGGTGACATGTTCAGCGCTGCCGCCAATGTTTCTGCGTTGTGTGAAGCCACCGCCGGGTTGGCCAGGGCCTGGCGCACCTGTTGCACCAGCAGGCGGTCGCGCCGATATTGCAGTACCGTGAGTGGCAGGGCGCGCTGAAGCATTTGCTGCAAGGCCTTTTCATCACGGCGCAGGGGCAGGGCGAGGTAGCGGGCGTCAAACCTGATCTCGGCTTGCGGTGCATTGAACTGCAGCTGGCCCTGAAACAGCAGCGGGTAGGCGTCGGCATGCGGCGGTGCATCAAACGGAAATCGCGCACCCTGCAGCGGAATACGCGAATCGATATACCAGCAGGCCAGGCCGTGAATGTTGCGCAGCACATGGACCAGCCCAAATTCGCCAACCTGGCCGGCCACCTTCTCTTCAACCATGATGGCTGCAGTGTCGCCCGAGGTGCTGACGCGCAAAACAATGTCGTCGGCCAGCAGCGCATGGTGGCGGCACCATCGTTTGACGGCCATGCCCAGGTTGGGTGAAGTAATCGAAGCCCGGGCCAGCATTCCGTAGCTGCCCCAGGGCAACCTGCGTGAGAAAGCGCCCAGCGCTTCATCGCCCAGCGCCTGCATGGCGGTGCCTGACAGCACCTCCATCTGCCGGGCTGTAATGTGGCCTGTGGGTTTGGCAAGTTGCGATGGCGTGATCTGTGCCAGCTTGAGGGCTTCAGCCGGGTTTTGACCATAACGTTTGTAGGCCGCGATTATGCTTCTGGCAAAGGCCATGGGTGTGGCGGCCGCGGGTGCATTGGTCTGGATGGGCGTGGCGCGTGCGGGCATACCCTGAGTTTCCTGCAGGTTGGCACGATTTGCAACCTGATTGAC
>JAZKHK010000077.1:0-3099 GCA_040385425.1 Pseudomonadota bacterium
CCCGACCTTCTCATTACGAATGAGCTGCTCTACCGACTGAGCTACACCGGCTTAAGCTCTCAATTATAGCCCGCCCTTCACGCCTCGCTGTGGTAGCGGGTGACGCGTTCTACTTCGTTCTTGGAGCCCAGCATCACGCTGACGCGTTCGTGCAATTGCGTGGGCTGAAGGTCGAGAATGCGTTGTTTGCCGTTGGTGGAAGCGCCGCCGGCTTGTTCGATGAGCCAGCTCATGGGGTTGGCTTCGTACATCAGGCGCAGCTTGCCGGGTTTGTTGGGTTCGCGCTTGTCCCACGGGTACATGAAGACACCGCCGCGCGTCAGGATGCGGTGCACGTCGGCCACCATGCTGGCAATCCAGCGCATGTTGAAGTCTTTGCCGCGCGGGCCTTCTTTGCCTTGCAGGCATTCATCGATGTAGCGCTTCATGGGCGCATCCCAGTGGCGCATGTTGCTCATGTTGATGGCAAATTCTTTCGTGTCTTCCGGGATGCTGACGTTTTCTTCGGTCAGGATGAAAGAACCTTGCTCGCGGTCCAGCGTGAACATGGCCACGCCGTTGCCCACGGTCAGCACCAAAGTGGTTTGTGGACCGTAAACGCAGTAACCGGCGACCACTTGTTTGGCGCCTGCTTGCAAAAAATCCTGCTCGGAGACGCCCACACCTTCGGGTTTGAGCAGCACGCTGAAGATGGTGCCGATGCTGACATTGACTTCGATGTTGCTGGAGCCATCCAGGGGATCAAACAGCAGCAGGTATTCGCCTTGCGGGTAGCGGTTGGGCACCACGTAGATGCCTTCCATTTCCTCGCTTGCCATGGCCGCCAGGTGGCCACCCCATTCGTTGGCTTCGATCAGCACTTCATTGGCAATGATGTCGAGTTTTTTCTGCATCTCGCCCTGGATGTTTTCGCTCTCCGCGCTGCCCATGACATCACCCAGCGAGCCTTTATTGACGGCTTGGCTGATGCTTTTGCAGGCGCGGGCCACCACTTCAATCAACAGACGAAGTTGCGCCGGAATCAAACCACCTTCACGTTGTTGTTCAACCAGGTAGCGGGTCAGCGAGATATTTTTTTTTGCATGCACAGAAGGCTCCTTTAAAGAGATAAATCCGGGGTAGATGGGGACTCGGCGTTGACGAAAGCCACTCAGTCCGCCAGCGCGCGGGTGACGACTTCACGCACGTCGTTGCTCAAATCGGCTTTGGCTGCAACGCGCGCAATCGCTTCGCGGGCGGCGTTGCGGTACGGTTCTGTCAGCTTTTTCCAGCGGTCCAGCGCGCGGGCCAGGCGGGCGGCCACTTGCGGATTGATGCTGTCGAGTTCCATCACCCGTTCGCTCCAGAACACATAGCCGGCAGCATCCGGGCGGTGGAAGGCGCCTGGGTTGGCACTGCAGTAGCTGAAGATCAGGCTGCGCGCCCGGTTCGGGTTGCGAATGCTGAAATCGGGGTGGCTCATGAGCTGGCGCACGGCGGGTAGGACTTGGCCGCCACGGTCGCACACGCCGGCTTGCAGGGCAAACCATTTGTCGAGCACCAGTTCTTCGTTTTTGAATTGGCTGTGGAAACGCGCCAGCGCCTGGGTGGCGAGTTCATGGCCGCTGCCCAGCAGCGCGCCGAGCGCATTGGCACGGTCGGTCATGTTGTGGGCATCCTTGAAGCGTTGGTAGGCTTTGCCCGGCCAGACGGCATCGCCGCTGTCCCGTGCGGCCAGACAGAGCTGACTCAGCGCCATGCCTGCCAGGGCGCGACGGCCGGCTGACAGTGGATCGGGCCGGTAGCTGCCGTTGTCGTGATGGGCCTCGAAGGCCCATTGCCAGTCTGGCGCCAGGGCGTTTGCCAGTTGTGAGCGCATGGCTTCACGCACGGCATGAATGCGCTGCGGATCGACCACGTCGAGCTGTTCGGCGATATAGGTTTCGGAAGGCAGGGTGAGCACCAGCTCCTTGAAGGCTGCATCCAGCGCCGGATGCCGCAAAACACTGCGCATGGCGTCAATATATGCATCATTCAGGCCTGTAGCCCCCGTGCTATCTGCGTGAGTAGCTATTGATTTGATAGCATTTCGCAGGGCCAGGCGCTGCCCGGCTTCCCAGCGGTTGAAGGCATCGGTATCGAAGGCGAGCAGGGTCATCAACTGGGCATCGGTGTAGTCAAAGTCCAGCACCACGGGAGCGGTAAATCCGCGCAGGATGGAGGGCACCGGTTCTTCGTCCACATTGACGAAAGTGATGGATTCGCTTTGGCCCGTCATCACGAACAGGTGGCTGTCTTCAGAGGGGGCCGTACTGCCTTGCACCTGCAGGGGCAGGGCGGCGCCGCTGGCAGCGACGAGCCCCAGCGAGATCGGGATCACAAACGGTTCCTTGGTCGGCTGGCCGTGCGTGGCCGCGCAGCTCTGGCTGAAGTTCAGGGTGTAGGTGCGGGCGGCCGCATCGTAGCTGCCGTTGGCGGCCAGCCGGGGCGTGCCGGCCTGGCTGTACCAGCGCTTGAACTGAGGCAGCAGGCGCGCCAGTTCCGAGTCCGGGTTGGCATCGGCAATGGCCTGGGCGAAATCGTCGCAGGTCACGGCCTGGCCGTCATGGCGCGCAAAGTACAGCGTCATGCCCTTGGCAAAACCGGCGCGGCCGACCAGGGTTTGCATCATGCGCACCACTTCGGCACCTTTTTCGTAAATGGTGACGGTGTAGAAGTTGTTGATCTCGATGTAGCTGTCAGGCCGCACCGGGTGCGCCATCGGGCCGGCGTCTTCCGGGAACTGGGCGGTGCGCAGCACGCGCACGTCTTCGATGCGCTTGACAGCACGGGCCGACGCGTCGCTGCACAAGTCCTGTGAGAACTCCTGGTCGCGGAACACGGTCAGGCCTTCTTTCAGGCTGAGCTGGAACCAGTCGCGGCAGGTGACGCGGTTGCCGGTCCAGTTGTGGAAATACTCGTGGCCGACCACGCTCTCAATATTGGAGTAGTCCACATCGGTGGCGGTGGCCTGGTTGGCCAGCACGTACTTGGTGTTGAAAATGTTGAGGCCCTTGTTCTCCATGGCGCCCATGTTGAAGTCGCTGGTGGCGACGATCATGAAGCGTTCCAGGTCCAGCG
>JAZKHK010000078.1:0-19611 GCA_040385425.1 Pseudomonadota bacterium
GCAAGAAGCGCCTCGTTACGAAGGCCAGCGTGATCACTGGCGCAACGAGCGGCGTGACGAGCGCCACTTCGACCACCGGGATGACCGCCGCTACGGCTACCCGGGCATGCATCAAAACGACCGTCGCTTTTATTACAACGCCCACGGTCCTGAATTCAGGCGCGGCGGCTACATTCCGCGTGAGTACCGCAGCCGCCAATACTATGTGACCGACTACCGCATGCACCACCTGCGCCCGCCCCCACGCGGCCAGCAGTGGGTGCAGGTAGGACCGGACTATGTGCTGATCGCCATCGCCACCGGCCTGATCGTGCACATGGTGCTCAGCCAGTAAAGCGCGGTGGCATATGATGCGGGCCTTTTCACCGCCCGCATCAAGGAACACCATGCCCACCTACCACATTGAAATGCTCGAAGGCCGCACCCTTGAGCAGAAGAAAAAACTGGTCGAAGAAATCACCCGCGTCTCGGTGGAAGTGCTAGGCGGCACCCCCAACATGGTCGATATTCTGATCACCGACGTCAAACGCGAAAACTGGGCCACCGGCGGCGTGCTGTGGACCGAGCCACGCCCGTGAGCGGGGCCAGCCCGTCCCGCCTGATCCTCTTCAACAAACCCTACGGCGTGCTCAGCCAGTTCACGCCGGAAGGTCGTTGGCGCGGGCTCAAGGATTTCATCGACATCCCCGGTGTCTATGTGGCGGGTCGGCTGGATGCCGACAGTGAAGGCTTGCTGCTGCTGACGAACGACGGCAAGCGCCAGGCCCGCATCGCCGACCCGCGCTACAAGATGGAAAAAATCTACTGGGTGCAGGTCGAAGGCGTGCCGGACGAGGCCGCGCTGGCCGCCTTGCGCCAGGGCGTGCAGCTCAACGATGGCCCAACAAGGCCAGCCCGGGCTAGTCTGATGGACCCGCCGCCCGCGCTATGGGAGCGCGAGCCGCCAGTGCGGGTTCGCCAGTTGATTCCGACCGCCTGGGTCGAGCTGGGCATCACCGAGGGCCGCAACCGGCAGGTGCGCCGTATGACGGCGGCGGTGGGCTTCCCCACCCTGCGCCTGATCCGTGCCGCCATCGGCCCCCATACGCTGGACGGGCTGGCGCCCGGCACTTGCAAAGAAGAAGCGTGATTCAGGCAAAAAAATAGCCGCTATACAAAATATAGCGGCTTGCGCATGATCCACGCGGGCTAGAGGCCTAAAACATATGAATTAGCCGCTGCCCGGCAGGGATATCAGCCTGGATCAGGCTGCGGTGTCTGGTGCCGGTGCTGAGCGGGCAGCGCGGCCGAGCGTGCTTTCGATCAGGCGGTTCAACTTGCCGCAGGCACCGGTGACGGCCTGGTGGAAGTTTTCTGCATGCTCAGTCACAACTTGAGGCTGGTGTCCTTCAACACGGGCTTCCAGAACGCAACGCTTGTCGTTCGGGCGGCCTTTGTGGGCGCTGTCTTCAGCCAGATGGATCTCGACGCGGGTGATGTGACCGCTGTGACGACCCAGGGTGGATTGAACTTCGCCAGTGGCCCAAGCCGACAGCGCCTCGTGACCTTCGATGTGATGGTCGGTATTGATTTGGATTTGCATGGTTTTATTTTAGGTGAGGAAAAAAACAAGCCTGAACTAAACTGAAAGTTTGCACCGGGACCTTATCGATGACAAATTCGCAATGGTTCATGCTGATCGGCAGTTTACTGCTGGTGCGGGGCCTGACGGCGACCCTCCTGAAACGCCTGCCGGTCACGGCCGCCATTATTTACCTGGCGGTCGGGCTGCTGGTCGGCCCGAGCGTGCTCAACTTATTCCACTTCAACCCGCTCAAGGACTCCGCGCTACTGGAGGCGTTGACTGAAGTCGCGGTCCTGATTTCGCTGTTTGCCGCCGGCATCAAAATGCCGGCCCCGTTCAGCTTTGTCCGCTGGCGCATGCCGATTTTGCTGGCGACCGTGTCCATGGCCGTGACAGTGGCGCTGGTGGCGGCCTTTGCCTGGTACGTGCTGCACCTGCCGGTGGGCGCGGCCGTGCTGCTGGGCGCCATCCTGGCCCCGACCGACCCCGTGTTGGCCACCGATGTGCAAATCCGCCATCCCGGCGACCGCGACCAATTGCGCTTTTCCCTAACCTGCGAAGCCGGTATGAACGACGGCAGCGCCTTCCCGTTTGTGATGCTCGGGCTGGGTCTGCTGGGCCTGCATGATCTCGGCGACTGGGGGGTGCGCTGGGTCGTGGTGGATGTGGTGTGGGCCACGCTGGGGGCGATTGTCATCGGCGGCGTGGCGGGGGTGGCGCTGGCGCGCGTGGGCTGGAAGCTGCGCCGCGCACCCCACCAGCATGAACTGATGGACGACTTCCTGGGCCTGGGCCTGATCGGCGTCGTCTATGGCCTTTGCGTGATGGTGAACGTCTGGGGCTTTCTGGCGGTCTTCTTCGCCGCGGTCGCCTTGCGCCAGACCGAACTGAAGCTGGCCAACGCAACACGTACTTCCCGCGTGGCCGACCCGGATTCCGAGCCGCTCCCCACCGTCAGCGAAGGCTCGCTGGTCTTCAAGGAGCATTTGGAGCGGCTGTCGGAGCTGATGCTGATCCTGCTGATCGGGGGCACCCTGTTTCTGGACTCGTGGAGCTGGGACGCGGTCGGACTGGCCCTGTTTTTATTCTGTGTTGCACGCCCCCTCAGTGTGCTGGTCGGCCTGGTGGGTCCGCACACGACCTGGCGGGTACGCAGCATGACCGCCTGGTTTGGCGTGCGCGGAATCGGCTCGCTGTATTACCTGATGTACGCCATCCAGCATGGGCTGCCGGAACCGCTGGCCTTGAAATTGATGCAAATGACCCTGATCGTGGTGACCCTGTCCATTCTTTTGCACGGCGTCAGCGTCAAGCCCTTGATGGGGCATTTCTGGCGGCGCAGCAAGCAGCGCTCCCTGCCTTGAATTGACGAAAAAATAAAACCTTTAAACTGCAGCCATTGCAGGACACCCAGACCATGTACCGTAGCCGCAAGGCCCCCACCCCCCTCAAAAGCTCTTTCTTCAAACTTCCGGAATCTTTGCTTCTGGTTTTCGAACAGGACTGGGGGCTGGGCATGATCAGCGAGTCGTGGTCAAAAACGCTGGGTTACCCGCACAGCGAACTGCAGGGCTGGAATTTTCTTGATCTGCTGCACCCCGATGATCGCGCGGCCTGTGCCAAAAAACTCGCCACCCTGACGCCTGAAAACCCGACCCTGCGCTTTACCACCCGCTGCGGCCGCCAGGACGGCAGCTACCTGGGCGCGGTCTGGGATGTGAACTTTGACCCGGAAGAGATGGTGTACTACGCCAGCGCGCATGAAACCGCGATCAACCTCACCGGCACCAACGCCCAGTTGCCGGACATGTTCATCGACGGGCTGACCGGCCTGCCCAACCGCAGCCTGTTTCTCGACCGCCTGGAACACACGCAACGCCGTTGTGAACGCCGCAAGGACTTGCAGTTTGCCGTACTCTATTGCGGCATCGACCGCTTCAAGGTGGTCAACAACAGCCTCGGCCACCGCATGGGAGACATGCTGCTGATGGCCGTGGCCACCGCCATCCGCAGCATCATCCGCCCCACCGACATGGCTGCCAGGATGGCCGGCGACGAGTTCGCCCTGTTGCTTGAAGACATTCGCGATGTCAGCGCGACCCTGCTGGTGCTCAACCGCATCCAGCAAAAACTGGTGCTGCCTTTTGAGCTGGATGGGCACGAAGTGTTTACCAGCGTCTCCTTCGGCATCATGGTCAGCGGCGCAAGCACGCAAACGGCTGAAGAAATGGTGCGCGACGCCAACATGGCCATGGTGCGCGCCAAGGGACAAGGCGGCGGCAGCTACGTGGTGTTCGACCAGGCCATGCACGACCGGGCGGTGCGCCGGCTGGAGCTGGAATTGGACTTGCGCCAGGCCGTCGGGCGTGGCGAATTTGAAGTCTATTACCAGCCCATTATTTCCCTGTCCGACCATCAACTGGCCGGGTTCGAGGCACTGGTGCGCTGGCGCCACCCGACCAAGGGGCTGATCTCGCCGGTGGACTTCATCCCGGTGGCCGAAGAAACCGGCATGATCGTGCCCATCGGCCGCTGGGTACTGCGCGAGGCCTGCCGCCAAGCCCGCGCGTGGCAGCGCAAGCTGACCCACGTGCAGCCCTTGTCGGTCAGTGTCAATCTCTCGGCGCGGCAGCTGTTGCACCCTGAGCTGCTGGCCGATGTCGCGGCCGCGCTGGCCGACAGCGGTCTACCGCCAACCCTGCTCAAGCTGGAGATCACCGAGAGCGTGATGATGGAAAACGCCGACAACGCCATCGCCCTGCTCACCCGGCTGAAAGAGATGCAGATCCGCCTGCTGCTCGACGATTTCGGCACCGGCTACTCATCGCTGAGCTACTTGCACCGCTTGCCCATCGACACCCTCAAGGTCGATCGCTCCTTCATCATGCACATGCATGAGAACGACAACGCCCGGCATTTCGTTGAAACCATCGTCCATCTGGCCCACAAGCTGGGGCTGGATGTGATCTGTGAAGGCGTCGAGCTGGAGGTCCAGGCCGCCATCCTCACCGCCATGGGGGCCGAATTCAGCCAGGGCTTTTTGTACTCGCGCCCGGTGGCTGCCAATGAAGCCGAAATGCTCATCCTGACCGGGTTTGAGCAAGCGCAAACTGTGTAAAACCCCATTTTCCAGATCAGTTTTCCACGGCGAATCGTATGTGGTAACTGATCACAAGGCACCTTGTAGAGTGCCAACGCAATGACTAGACTGACTGTTCTCCGGTGCAAGCGTGCGCCGGAAAACTTATGGAGGTCATCATGGAAAACACTTCGCGCCCATCCAACCCCGTCGGCTGGTTTGAAATTTATGTTGACGACATGACACGGGCCAAGACCTTTTATCAAGCGGTGTTCGAGCGTCCGCTGGAAAACATCCCCATCGAACACGACAAGGAGCTGCACATGTGCATGTTCCCCATGGAAGCCGAAGCCACCGGGGCCGCCGGGGCGCTGGTGAAAAGCCCGCATCTGGGGCCGGGCACCGGCGGCACGCTGATTTACTTCACCTGCGCCGACTGTGCCGTGCAGGCCTCGCGGGTGGCCGACAACGGCGGCACCGTGTTTGAAAAGAAAAAGAGCATTGGCCAATATGGCTTTATCGCCATCGTGCGGGACACCGAGGGCAACACCATCGGCCTGCACTCGATGCAATAGCCGATCGTCAAAACCCGTCGTTTTTGATTATTTAAGCGCGTCCAGCCTGCCGCTGAGCAGTTCGGGCAGGCGCGTCAACGCCATCTTGAAGCCGCAGGCTTGGGCGTGACCGCCACCGCCCATGCTGTCGGCCAGGGGGATGCAATCAAAGCCTTTTTCAGAACGCAGGCCGACCTTGATCAGGCCGCTTTTGTCGGCGCTCCAGAGCAGCGCAAAGGTGCCGCTTTTCTTGCACAGGATGTCGCCGACCAGGCTGTGAAAGACGCCGGGCGCGTTGACCATCAGCCCGTTTTGGCCGTTGAAAACCAGCGGCTGGGCGCCTTCGGCAATGCCGGTGGCGAGCTTGGTGAACTTCTCGTCCATGGCTTTGCCGCGCTCGATGTAGTTGGCCAACTGCACGGCATTGAAGGAGACGATTTCTTGCCAGCGCGCAAACTCGAAAGGCTCCATGTCCAGCGCGGCCAGAAAACCGGGACTCTCGGGGTATTGCCAGACCCAGATGTCGCGGTCTTCCACAAAACGGATCAGGTCGGGCACAGGCTGCTCGGGCTGGAAAAACTCCCAGGCCAGCCGGGAGCCGGATTTTTTCATGTCGAAAAACACGACACCGCAGCGGCAGGCAAAGCCGTCCAACTTGTCGGCGGCACTCTTGTGGTGGTCCAGCATGACCAGCTTGGCGGCCTGCGCTTCGATGCCGCGCATGATCTCCGGCGAGAACGAAAAATCGAGAATATAGACGGCGCGTCCTGCCAGCGCGGGCAGATCGTCCACCGACTTGATGTCGCCGTGATCCAGCCCCAAAAACTCGGCTTGGCCTTGAAAAAACAGCCAGGCGGCCAGGGCTGCGGCAAAGCCGTCCGGGCAGTTGCGGCCGTGGTAGAGGACCAGGGGCTGCGGGTCGTCTTTAGAGGGTTTGATCAGCAAACTCAAGGGAAGAATGGTTTTCATGGGAAGCAGGAGTTAAGGCAATACGCTATAAGTTTTATAGCTAGTTACGCAATGTATACGGGGGCTAGAGGCCAATTTGGCACTAAATTTGAATAAAATTCAGGTATGAACGCCACAGAATCACCTCCCTTTTTCATCGCCAGCGTCCAGCCGGACGAACAACAATGTGACGCCTGGACCCACCAGCCCCTGCTGACTTCGCTGGAGCAAGGCGGCATCGACTGGCCCAGTTCATGCCGCAACGGCACCTGCCGCACCTGCATGGCCCACCTGAGCAGCGGCCAGGTGCGCTACGAGATTGAGTGGCCGGGCCTGAGCGCCGAGGAAAAAGCCGAGGGCTATGTGCTGCCCTGCGTGGCTTTTCCGTGCTCGGACCTGGTGCTGCAGCGCAACGACACCTGAGCTGTTGAGGGCCACGCTGGCCATTCAGGAGGACCGCATGTCAGGCCGGGGAATCTTCTTGAACCGGATCTTGCGGTCGAGTTCAATCGCATCTTTCTTGACCTGCCGTTCGGCATCGAGCTTTTGCCCGACGGCCAGCCATTCGGCAAACTCCTGCGGTGTTTCCAGCGTGATGCGGCCCATCACCGCCGCCCGGAAATCGTAGATGGCAATTTCGGCGGCTTTTTGCAGATTGACGCGATTGCCGCCTTGCAGGGCACCGCGTTTGCGGCCGATGGCGTCCAGCACCTGTTCGTCGGTCAGGCCCGCCACCGCATCGAGCTTGTAACGCCCTTCCACCAGCGGGGCGTAATGCGTTTTCAGGTAATCCAGCAGCTCCAGCGCCACCTCTTCTTCATTGAAGGCGTTGCGCCCAATGGCGCCGCTGGCGGCCAGGTTGTAGCCGCTCTTGGCCACGATGATGCGCGGCCACAGCATGCCGGGCGTGTCGTACAGGTAAAAATCGTCGGCCAGGGAGATGCGCTGCTCCAGCTTGGTGATGCCCGCTTCGTCGCCGGTTTTGGCTGCGCGTTTACCCGTCAGCGTGTTGATGAGGGTGGATTTGCCCACATTGGGGATGCCGCAAATCAGCACGCGCATTGGCTTGACCATGCCGCCGCGATTGGGCGCGAGTTCAAAACAGGCTTTGATCAATGCCTTGGCGGGCGTCGCAACGCTGGCATCGAGCCCCAGCGCCCGCGTGCCCGGCTGGCTGTTGTAATGCGCCAGCCACAGTGCGGTGCGCGCGGGGTCGGCCAGATCCTGTTTGTTCAGCACCTTCAGGGTGGGCCGGCCTTGGGTGAGTTCGGCCAGCATGGGGTTGGCGCTGGAGCCCGGCAGGCGGGCGTCCAGCAGTTCGATCACGACATCGATGTTTTTGATGCGGTCGCTGATGGCTTTTTTGGTCAAATGCATATGACCCGGGAACCACTGAATAGCCATCTTTTTCTCCTGGTGCCGACACAAGCGGGTCGGGTCACCTTTTTTCATAAATGCCCGCTGAAACAGGCGCGGCAAGCCCGCCATTTTATTGCGCATCAGCGCCGAGCTTGCGCAGCTTGTTTTCCCACTTCTGAACGCCGACTTCGCCCAGTTTGTCCACCATGCCGATTAGCGTTTCATTGACAGGTGAAATGCCGACAAAGCCCAGAATGTTGCGTTCCAGGGATTTCACACTATGGGCCCGGAAATACCAGCGGTAAATCAGCGCCGGCATGCCCATGGTGACCACCACGCGGGCCGAACGCCCTGTGAGTCCTTTTTGGGCAAACGGATTCTCCCCATCCCGCTTGAAGGCGAAGCCGGGACGCGCCACCTGCTCCAGAAAGCCTTTGAGCAAGGCCGGCATGTCGCCCAGCCACAGCGGGTAAAACAGCACCAGATGCTGGGCCCATTCAATGTCTATTTGGGCCTGCCTCAAGCTGGGGGGCAAGGTGTCCGCTTCCCACGCCTGCTGGCTGCGCAGCAGCGGAAAGTCGAGTTGCGCCACCGCCACATGCCGCACCGCATGCCCGCCCGCCACGGCACCCTGTTCATAAGCATCCTCCAGCGCATGCCCCAGATGACGGGTGACCGCATCCGGGTGACCTTGAATAAGAACAATACGCTGAGCGGTCATGTTGGCCTCCTGAAGAAAAGCAAAACATACCGCGACCCGGCCTATTCTTCTTTGATACGGCTCAAGCCACGGGTCAAGACCGGATCAGTCGTTCACCCGGGCGCGCAAGGCTTTGGTTTCAGAGCGCTGGCTTTTGGCGACGCGCACTCTTTGTTTGGAACCGTAGCTGGGTTTGGTGGCACGCCGGGTTTTAGGCGGGCGCGCCACACTGTTGACCAATTCATGCAATCGGACGAAGGCGTCCAGCTTGTTCATCTCCTGCGTGCGGTGCTGCTGCGCCTTGATGACCAGCACCCCCGTTTTGGTGATGCGGCTGTCGCTCAACGCCAGCAAGCGCTCTTTCACGTCCTCAGGCAATGATGAGGCGGGAATGTCAAAGCGCAAATGAATTGCGCTGGACACCTTGTTGACGTTTTGTCCGCCCGCCCCCTGCGCCCGGATGGCCGTGATCTCTACTTCGTCTTCATTGATGTCGAGCAACGGGAGGGAAGCAGGCTCAGCCATGACGAAGTCTTCCAGTCAAGCGTTTAGGCCGTGACTTGATTGGGCGTGCCTTCAAATTCGGCATCTGCCACATAACGCGCGACAAACGCCCCCACCGAGCTGGCCGGCAGCGGCAACCACACGGTGTGGCCACTGCCCGGCGCCACGGTCATCGCCACAGCTTCGGAGTTTTCCATGCTGGTGAGCTGCACATTGTGGTTGCCTGCTGGATGAATGATCTCCAGCCAGTCGCCTACGGCAAACTTGTTTCTGACGTTGACTTCGGCCAGCCCGCGCGTCGCGTCAAACGACAGCACATCGCCTACGTACAGGCTGCGACCGGACTCGGAATAGCCGCGCAGGTAGTTCTGGGTGGACTCTGGCGTGTGGCGCTGGAAAAAGCCGGAGGTGTAACCCCGATTGGCCAGGCCTTCGAGTTGCCCCAGCAGGGCCGGGTCGAGTTCGCGTCCGGCCACGGCGGCGTCAATCGCCTGGCGGTAGGTCTGCGCCGTGCGCGCCACGTAGTACGGGCTCTTGGTGCGGCCTTCGATCTTGAGCGAATCGACGCCGATTTCGACCAGGCGCTTGACGTGCTCGATGGCGCGCAAGTCTTTGGAGTTCATGACGTAGGTGCCGTGCTCGTCTTCTTCGATCGGCATGTAGCTGCCGGGACGCTGGCTTTCTTCGATCACATAGACCTCGGATCGCGGGGCCTGCGGCTCCTCGCGCTCACGCTCGGCAGCGGCCTGCGGCGCCAGAATGTCGCCCGAGGCATCGACCACGCCGGGCTGGGTCTTGTAGTCCCAGCGGCAGGAATTGGTGCAACTGCCCTGGTTGGCGTCGCGGTGGTTGAAGTAGCCCGACAGGAGGCAGCGCCCGGAATAAGCGATGCACAAGGCGCCGTGCACAAACACTTCCAGCTCGGTGTCCGGGCATTCCTGGCGAATCTGCGCCACCTGGTCGAGCGAGAGTTCACGCGACAAGATCACGCGGCTGACGCCGACGCTTTTCCAGAAGCGCACGGCGGCCGAATTGACGGTGTTGGCCTGCACCGAGAGGTGGATTTCCATCTCGGGCCAGGTTTCGCGCACCATCATGATGAGGCCGGGGTCGGACATGATCATGGCGTCGGGCTTCAAGGCAATCACCGGCGCCATGTTCTGCACATAGCTTTTGATCTTGTTGTCGTGCGGGAAGATGTTGGACACCAGAAAGAACTTGTTGCCCAGTTCGTGCGCCCGGTCAATGCCTTGTTTCAGGATCTCGATGTTGCCGAAGTCGTTGTTGCGCACGCGCAGGGAATAGCGCGGCTGGCCTGCATAGACAGCGGTCGCGCCAAAGGCCATGGCGGTTTCCAGCATGGTGAGCGAGCCGGCCGGGGCCAGCAGTTCAGGGGTGCGCAAAGTCATGCTGATGCTCCCGTTTGCATCGTGGCGAGGCCAGCAATGGCCAGGGCGTAGCCGCTGACGCCAAACCCGCACATCACGGCCTTGGCCGCCGGGGAAATATAGGAGTGATGGCGAAACGCCTCACGGGCAAAAACATTGGAGATGTGCAGCTCAATCAGGGTCACGCCCGTGCCCTTGATCGCATCGAACAGTGCTACCGAGGTGTGGGTGTAGGCACCGGCATTCAGAATGACACCGGCCAGCGTGCCCGCGGCTTGGGCGCGTCCGGCTTCATGCAGCCAGTCCACCAGTTGGCCTTCGTGGTTGCTTTGGCGAAAGTCTGGCGTAAAACCATGGGTCGCGCAGGCTTGCGCGCAAAGCTGCTCCACATCAGCCAGCGTTTGCGAGCCATAAACGGCGGGTTCACGCGACCCCAGCAAGTTCAGGTTGGGGCCATTGAGGATCAAGGCGGTTTTCATAAAGGAGTTTCCATTCACAACCAAGGGCTGTGCAAAGCGATAAAGGCGCTGATTATCGGTGTTGGCGCACTTTCGGTGGCCTCACGATGCCAAAACCAAGGCCAGGGCATTCAATCCGCAGACAGCTTTATCACGTAGTTTTTTATTTTTTCTTCCGCACCGGAAAATGCCAGCTTCAGCCCCTCGGCCAGCGCGGTGCAAGTCGGCCCATCATGGGCTCGCCCCGCCGTTTCCAGGGCTTGGCACAACTCACCCAGCGCCATCGCGCCCACCGAGCGTGCGGCTGATTTCAAGGTGTGTGCCACATCAGCCACATCACTGCACTCGCCTGCTGCAATAGCAAGACCGATGGCGGCTACTTGCTCGTTGGCGTTGATCAGAAACTTCTCCAGCAAGCGGCGGTGCATGGCGGGGTTGTCGCCCACGAGTTGGCCGAGCATGGTGGCGTCCCATACCGGGAACGCCGTGTCCGCGGCCTCATCAGGCGTCTCGTCCGCCAGCGGCAACCACTTCGCCAGCATCGGACCCAATTCTTTCAAACGCAAGGGTTTGGACAGATAGTCGTCCATGCCGCGCGCCTGACAGCGTTGGGCTTCGCCCGGCAGCGCATTGGCGGTGATCGCCACAATCGGCAAACGCGTCCCCTGCGGTTCGGACTCACGGATCACACGGGTCAGCTCAAAGCCATCCATATTGGGCATGTGGCAATCGGTCAGCAACAGGGCAAAGCGCCCCGTGCGCCACATTTCCAGGGCTTCCAGGCCGTCCACGGCAACTTCAGCCGCATACCCGAGCAGGCGCAATTGCTCCTTTAGCACGTCACGACTGATCTCGTTATCTTCGGCCAGCAGGATCAAGCGCCCGGTACGACCAGCGTCTTCAACGCTCGGGGCTTGGATACTTGGGAGGTGAGGACGTTCAGCGGGACGGGAGGCGGACGGTGTCAATGATCGGCCACAGGCCCGTGCCAGGCCTTGGAGCAGATCGCGATAGAAGATCGGGCGTGCTGGTACCGTGATTTCGTCGGTCAACTTGTCTGCGTTTCTGCGCACCAGCCGAACAACCCCCACATCCGCTGGCAAACCGAGCTGGTCCGCGCCCGTGGTGATGTCCGGGTCGATCAGAACCACGATGGGGCCGACAGCCAGCCGAGAGGGTTGCAACTGCTGGCGTGCGGCATCCAGATCGGCCACCGCGCTGCATTGGGCACCCATGGCCGAGCAGTAACTTGCGACGATTTGCCTCATCACGGCATCGCGACTGGCCAACAGCACATGCACGTCGGACAGTTCAGGTTCAGGATCATCCCGCTGGGTAGGCGGGGCGGCCTGCAGCGGCAGTTCGACAAAAAATTGTGACCCCTCGCCCAACTTGCTGCGCACGGATATCTGGCCACCCATCAACTGCACCAGCCGCAGGGTGATGGACAAGCCCAGACCCGTACCGCCAAATTTTCGGGCCGTGCTCTCATCGGCCTGGGTAAAGGGTTGAAAGAGCATGGTCTGCTCCTGCAGACTCATGCCAATGCCGTTGTCGGCCACTTGCAGCATCACACCGGGACGGCCATCGGCTAGCGTAGAAGGCCCCAGCGTCACGATGACCCGAGCGCCATAGTTTGCTTTGGGCGGCGTGAATTTAAGCGCATTGCTCAGCAAGTTCATCAAAACCTGGCGCAGCCGGGTGGGGTCAATGAGGATCCAGCGCGGCAGTTCAGGTGCAACAAATACAAAAAGGTCCACTGAATGGGCGCTGGAACTCGTCATCACGAGCAGCGCAACATCTTCAGCGACTTCGCGCAGTCGCGTGGGCAAATATTCCACGGACAGCTTGCCCGCCTCAATTTTTGAAAAATCCAGGATGTCGTTCAAAATTGAGAGCAAGACTTGGGATGAGTTGTGAATGGTCTCCAGCATGCGATGCTGTGTGGGGTTGAGTTCTGTTTGCTGCAGGATGTCAACCATGCCGACCACGCCGTTCATCGGCGTGCGAATCTCGTGACTCATGTTGGCCAAAAACGCCGATTTGGCCCGATTGGCGGCCAGGGCGACTTCTTCGGCGCGTTTACGTTCAGAAATATCAGTGCGAATCCCGATGTACTCCTGGGGCTTGCCGTCTTCCCCCATGAACGCGGCAAAAGTGGCTTCAACCCAATAAAGATGACCGTCCTTGGCCCGGTTGCACACCTCGGCGTGCCACACCTCACCCCGGTTGATCGTCTCATACATGGTCTGAAAAAAACCTTTGGGGTGATACCCGGAGTTCAAAAAATGATGGTCCTGCCCCATCACCTCCTCGCGGGAATAGCCGCAGATTTCGCAGAATTTGTCATTGGCATAAGTAATGCGACCGGCGACATCGGTGATGGTCACGGACGCATGTTGATCAAGCACAAATTTTTGTTGCCTGAGTTCAGCCAGGGCGCGGTTTTTTTGCTCTACGCTTTGCAGCAAGTCCGCGGTCTTTTTCTGCACCAACTCTTTGAGATGATCCCGGTGAAGTTGCAATTCGAACTCAGCCACCTTGCGTTGCGTGATGTCGGTACGAATGACCACATTTTTCAAGTGTGCGCCAGCGCCATCCATAAAAGGCACGATCGTCGTCTGCGCCCAACTGAAATGGCCATCTTTGGCGCGGTTACGCACCTCCCCGTGCCAGGCATGGCCTGCAGATACCGTCTGATATATCCCCCGGAAAAATTCTTTCGGATGCAAGCCTGAATTCAATACGCGAAAGTCTTGCCCCAGCAACTCTTCGCGTGAGTAGCCACTGGTTTCACAGAGCTTGTCATTGGCGGAGGTAATCCGGCCTTGCACGTCAGTCGTTGCCACAATGGCGTGCTGATCCAGCGCCGCCAAGACATTGTTGAGTTCCTGGGCAATTTTGATGCGCTTGGTGATATTGGTATGCGTGATGACCACGCCATCCAGCGCCGCCTCGCCCAACGGCGTAACACTCAAGTTGAACCAGCGTTGCTCTTGCGGGGAGTGGCAGGGATATTCGAGATTGAAACTGGGCAAACGCCCGTCAAGCACCGCACGAACACCGTCCCGGGCATCATCTGCACCATCCAGCCCGATGCCGGCGACCGGCTGGCAAACCGCCAGATAATTTGCACCGACATCGGTACCTGGTGCAGGTATACGGGGTTCAATGCCGTTTTCCAGGGCGAATCGGCGCCAGGCGGTGTTAACCGCCAAAATTGTCCCATCGCGCGAAAGCACGGCAATTTCAGCGGCCATGGAATTCAGGACGGCCCAACTGAAGGCCGCGCTTTCCAGCACATCCGCTTGATCAGTCATTTTTTCTCGCTGTGGCCGTTGAGCGGGGATCAAGGGAATACTGGTGTTTTTCATTACTTATCAAGGACTACAGCGTTCTATTATGGTACGCACATGCGCTGCGTTGGACGAAAAAATACGCCTGTTTCGGTTTATGATGAACATTCAAGCCCAAGCAAAAATTTTTACAAATTAACACAATTTCTGCAGGCGATAGAGCGGTCCGGCCTTAAGGTTTACGTTCTGCCTTTGGAGTGCCACGCAGCCTTGCGCGAAAGAACAGACCAGGATGACGATCGACTTACATGCCCCCACATCAGGCAGCAGCAACCCTTCAGTTTTGCTATGGATGTTGGCTCCTATTTCAATTGCTCTGATTGCAGCCCTGCCCTTGTTGAGCAATACACCAGGGATGCAATGGCTATCCGTTGGTGGCGTAGGCGTGCTCTCGGGAGCCGCTATTTGGCGGCTGGTGGCGCAGGTTCAGGCGTCCAATGCCAAACTTGAGGAATCCATCAACCAAGTTGATGAAGAAGCCCTGTATGCAAAACAAGAACTGGCAACCCTGCTGCAGGATGTGTTGCCAGCTTGGCAGTTTCACGTCGGTATCGTTAAAACCCAGACCGAGGGGGCGGTGTTGCAACTCACCTCCAGCTTCTCGTCGGTGTTGGAACAGTTTGATCTTGCGGGCATTGGAGGTGGCATAAGTCACATTGGGATTGACACCTCGACCAACAACACCATTGGCTTGCTGGATCTGTGCACACGCGAACTGCAACCGGTCGTCATGTCTTTGACCTCGGTGATTGAAGGTAAGGACGCACTGCTGGCCAATATTCGCAATCTGGCCAAAGAAACGCTTGAACTCCAAACCATGGCCACAGAGGTACGGAGCATTGCCGCCCAAACCAATCTGCTGGCCCTCAATGCCGCCATTGAAGCGGCACGCGCCGGCGAATCTGGTCGCGGTTTTGCGGTGGTTGCGGCTGAAGTGCGCATGCTTTCGCAACGTTCGGCTGAAACGGGCAAGCGCATTGGCGAGCGGGTGGGACAAATCGGGGCCATCATGACCCAGACCCTCAATACGGCGGAAGAAGCAACGACCCATGATGAGCACGCGGTATCGCTGTCCGAGAAGCTGGTAGAACACGTGCTGGAGCATGTCCAAACGCTGGGTGCATCTGCCGACAGCATGCACAAGCACGGACTGATCGTTCGCGGTGAAGTCGAAAAACAATTGGTGGCGATGCAATTCCAGGATCGGGTTTCGCAAATACTGGAGGGTGTGCATACCAACATCGAGCAGATGCAGCAAACCCTGGCGCAAATGGAGACCGACCCGCTGCCCACGTCCGACGATTGGTTGGATGCATTGAACAAGGCCTCCAACATGAAAGACCAACACTACACGCGCGCTACCTAGTAAGCCACATTTTTATGCCTACGTCTTTCAAACACCCCCCTCCCAGGCCTCATTTAAGTCGCAATGAACTCAAGGTATTGCTGGTGGACGATGATTCGTTCCAGCTGGAGTTGATCTCCGAAATCTTGCGAGGCCTGGGCATCAACAGCATCACGCAGGCTTCCAGTGGTGCTCAGGCGCTTCAAGCCATGTCCAACAAGCAGCATAGCTTTAACTTATTGGTCATGGATCTGCACATGCCGGGCATGGATGGTTTTCAGTTCATGGAATCGGTCGCCCGGGACGGCTTCAACGGCGCCTTGATCATTGTGTCAGGGCAAAGTGCCGACGTGATGCGCGCAGCCTCCCTGGTGGCGCAATTGCGGCGTTTCACACTGCTGGGCTCGGTGCCCAAGCCGGTGGGGCGGGCCGCTTTGTCAGAGCTGCTTTCCAAGCTGGCTTAACCAGCCGCGTTTAAATTTAGTTTTCCAGAGGACACCATGGCTAAAACCATCATGATCGTGGACGATTCCGCTTCTATGCGGCAGGTATTGGGAATTGCGCTGAGAGGTGCCGGCTATACAGTCATTGAAGGCTCTGATGGCCGCGATGCCTTGAGCAAACTCACAGGCCAAAAAGTGCATCTGATTATCAGTGACGTCAACATGCCCAACATGGATGGCATCAGCTTCCTGAAAGCGGTCAAGCAACTGCCCGCTTACAAATTTACGCCAGTCATCATGCTGACGACGGTGTCGGAAGAAGCAAAGATGGCCGAAGGCCGGGCTGCAGGAGCCCGGGCCTGGGTTTCCAAACCATTCCAACCAGAAAAATTGATTGAAGCGGCACAGAGATTGTGCTTGCCGTGATCCACGGCTTATTCATCTAATTGGAAACCAACAGGAGAGCCCAATGACCTCTGAGAAGGAAACGAAGATCGATTCCACGGTGCTGCGTATCGAAGGAGAGCTGACCATTTTTCGTGCCATGGAGCTCAAACCGGTTCTGCTTGCCGAGCCGGCTCCCCTTGAAATCGATTTATCCGGGGTTACCGAAATAGATACTGCTGGCGTCCAACTGCTGATGCTGGCCAAGAAAACAGCCCAGGCAGCCAAGCGTGAATTGCGCCTGGTCGCACACAGCCCGGCTGTGATTGAGGTGTTTGAACTGCTCAACGTTGCCGCCTATTTCGATGACCCACTGGTTATGGCTTCACGCACTGGAACATCCTCCGAACGCTCTTTCAACGCATCTTCCGCGAGGCATGCCAATGGATCTTGATGACGCACTGCAAACTTTCATCATTGAAAGCCGTGAACTGCTGGAGGATATGGAAAATGCCCTGCTGGCTGTAGAGCAGGCCGAGGAAAAAGATGAAATGGTGAATGCGATCTTTCGCGCCGCCCACACCATCAAAGGCTCGGCAGGCCTGTTCAGCCTGGATCACATCGTTGCCTTTACTCATGTGGTTGAAAGCGTGCTGGATCAAGTGCGTGCCGGCAAGCTCAACATCGCAGACCAGCTGGTGGTGCTGATGCTGTCTTGCTGCGATCACATCGGAGCGCTGGTCGAGTCCGTGGCGGCGGGCCACACCGAGGCGGACGCCGACTTGCAGCAACAAGGCGAACCTCTGCTGACGCAATTGAGCAGCTATCTGGCCGTACCGGAACCACAAGATGCCCTCACATCCACGCTGACAAACCAAGGGGACGACCCGCTAGAGCGCATCAATAACAGCGGTGTAGACAGCGACCATTGGCATATTTCACTGCGGTTTGGACCGGATGTGTTGCGCAATGGCATGGACCCCCTGTCGTTCATTCGCTACCTGGAAACACTGGGTCGTATTTCCGGCATGGTCACTCTCTCCGATACGATGCCAACTGCCGACGAGATGGACCCGGAAAGCTGTTACCTCGGGTTTGAAATTGCATTCGAAAGCAAGGCCGACAAAGCGGCCATTGAACATGTCTTTGAATTTGTTCTCGACGATTGCCGCTTGCGGATTCTGCCGCCCCACAGCCTGATTGATGAATACATCAACCTGATCGAACACCAACAGGGAGACCTGGCACGACTGGGCGACATGCTGGTCCGCTGCGGCACACTGACAACACAAGAACTTGACACAGCACTCAATTCACAGTCGGATGCTCCTGCCAAACCAATCGGCACTATCTTGGTTGAACAAGGCTCTGTGCAGCCCGAGGTCATTGAAGCTGCCTTGACAAAGCAGAAGCAGGTCAAAGAATTGGTGGCGTCAGAGAGTCGCTCCATCCGGGTCGATGCCGACAAGCTTGACCAGCTCATTAATCTGGTCGGCGAACTGATCATTGCCGGCGCCAGCGTCAACCTGATTGCACATCGGGCCCAAATTGGCGATCTGCAGGAAAGCACGTCCAAACTGTCGATGCTGGTCGAAGAGGTACGCGACAGCGCGCTGCAACTGCGCATGGTCAAGATTGGCGCCACGTTCAGCCGCTTTCAGCGCGTGGTACATGACGTTTCGCGGGATCTGGGCAAAGACATTGCGCTAATCATTGCGGGCGAAGAAACCGAACTTGACAAGACAGTGGTCGAAAAAATTGGCGACCCCCTGATGCACCTGGTGCGCAACTCGATGGACCACGGCATTGAGGCGGCAGAACTACGCGCAGCCAGAGGCAAACCCGCCCAAGGTACTGTCAAACTTAATGCCTTTCACGATTCCGGCTCCATCGTCATCACGGTGCAAGACGATGGCGGTGGACTCAAGCGCGACCGTATTCTGGCCAAGGCCATTGAGCGTGGCCTGATTGAAAGCGGGCATCACCTGAGCGACAGCGAAGTCTATTCACTGATTTTTGAACCCGGTTTTTCTACCGCCGAACAGGTCACCAACTTGTCCGGACGCGGTGTCGGCCTGGATGTGGTCAAACGCAATATCACAGCGTTGCGCGGCACAGTCGGCATTACCAGTGAAGAAGGCGTTGGCACCACGGTAACGGTGCGCCTGCCGCTCACATTGGCCATCATTGACGGGTTTTTGGTCGAAGTCGGCAAATCGGTGTATGCGATTCCCCTGGACATGATCGAAGAATGCGTCGCCTACACGGCCGAGCCCGGCCACGACTACACAAGTCTGCGCGGCGAGGTGCTGCCCTTCATTCGTCTGCGCGAACTGTTCGGCATCCAAGGCACACCGCCCCGGGGTGAAAACATCGTGGTACTCAAATATGCGGGACAAAAAGCCGGTTTGGTGGTCGATACATTGCTGGGAGAGTTCCAGACCGTCATCAAGCCGCTCGGGCATATTTTCAACCAGGTCACCTGCATCAGCGGATCCACCATTCTGGGCAGTGGTGATGTGGCGCTGATTCTGGATGTACCAGCGCTAGTACGCCAAGTCACTCATGGTCAAGCCGTATCAAAACCGGTTTTGATCGCCGGATAGGCGCTTTACGTACACCGTTCACCTTTTAATTCTCGGGAGAAACAACATGTTTAACAACCTCAAACTGGGGGTCCGGCTTGGCTTAAGCTTCGCAGTCACTCTGACTCTGCTGATCATTATCTCGGTGGTCGGTGTCACCCGTATTACGGCACTCAATAATGAGATAGACGGTCTCGTCAAAGATAAATTTCCAAAAACTGTCCAGGCCAACGACATGATCGATGCGATCAACACGATCGCCCGGCAGTTGCGCAACGCTTACATCCTCAAGGATGCAGAGTCTCAAAAAGCGCTCGACGCGATTCCCGAGCAGCGCAAGATCATCTCCGACAACCTGGAAAAACTCGAAAAGACCATCACCAGTGACAAGGGCAAGGAAGCTCTTGGCAAGGTCAAAGCAGCCCGTCCGGTCTATGTCGCTGCGCAGGAAAAATTCATTGAACTGCTCAAGACCAACAAAAAAGATGAAGCAGCCGCCATGGTCTCCGGTGAACTGCGTACGACACAGTCCGATTACATGGGAGCGATCTCGGCTCTGATCGATTTCCAGACAGAACTTGTCGTCAAGGCCGGAAAAGACGCTGAAGCCATGGCTGACAGCGCTACCCGCTTGGTAGAAATTCTGGCAATCGCTGCAGCGATTCTCACGGTCATCATCGGCTGGATGATCACCCGTAGCGTTCTCAAACAAATCGGTGGCGAACCAGACTATGCCCGCGACATGGTGATCAAGATTTCCGAGGGCGACCTGACCGTCAAATTAGAAACTCATCCAAAAGACGACTCCAGCCTGCTTTTTGCCATGAAGACGATGATTGACAAGCTCTCTCAAGTGGTGACCGACGTCAACAGCGGCGCGCAGGCGCTGGCGAGCGCCTCCGAACAGGTCAGCGCCACCGCGCAGGCGCTGTCGCAAGCCGCCA
>JAZKHK010000079.1:0-1813 GCA_040385425.1 Pseudomonadota bacterium
ACAGCTCGACGGCTGGCGTCTATGCAGCCTGCGTCAAGATGCGCGAGGCCGTGGCGAAAAAGGCAGGGCTTGATGCGGCGGCAGCGGTCTTCAACGATGGCATGGTGCGCTTGGGTGACAAGGCCATGCCGTTGGCAGAGGTCGCAGGCGCAGATGGTTTGGTCGTCGAGGACAAGATCGAGTTCGGCGACCTCGGCAAGAAGATGCAGCAATCCACCTTCGGCGCGCATTTCGTTGAAGTCGGTGTTGACATAGCGACAGGCGAAATTCGCGTTCGGCGCATGCTGGCCGTATGCGCCGCTGGCCGCATCCTCAACCCCAAATCAGCACGCAGCCAGGTAATAGGCGCCATGACCATGGGCGTAGGCGCAGCGCTGATGGAAGAACTCGCAGTAGACGAACGCCGCGGCTTCTTCGTCAACCACGACCTCGCCGGTTATGAGGTGCCGGTGCATGCCGACATCCCGCACCAGGACGTCATCTTCCTCGACGAGACAGACCCCATGTCATCTCCCATGAAAGCCAAGGGTGTGGGTGAGCTCGGGATTTGCGGGGTTGGTGCAGCAGTGGCGAATGCTGTCTACAACGCTACCGGAGTGCGGGTGCGGGACTATCCCATTACGCTGGACAAGTTGCTGGATCGGCTCCCGGCAATGGCGTGAGTCATGGTGTCTGCGCTGGAGCAGATTGCCGATAGTGAGGGGTTAACGCCCCTTATTGACCAGAAACAGAATACGGTCTTCATCCAGTTCAACACCGAGACCTGGACCCCGCAGAATGCTGAGCACTCCATTGCTGATAGTGAAGGGATTCAGCACGATATCCCCCTCCAGCCGGAGCGGGCCAAACAGCTCGCAGCCCCACTCAAGACTTTTGACGCTGGCATAAAGAGAACTCCATGCTGCGGTGCCGAGCGAAGTTTCGAGCATGGTGCCGCCATAGCAGCTCAAACCTGCATTCGAAGCGATATCGGCTGTACTGAGGGTGTTGAACAAACCGCCATCGCGTTGTGGCTTCAGGACAAAACCAGACGCAGCACCTATGTCGGCAAACATGCGCGCCACACCAGGGTCTACCAACGGTTCGTCGGCAACGATGGGCAATTTGCAGGTGCGCAACAGGCGAGCCATAAGCTGCGGGTCGTAGCCGGATACAGGTTGCTCGACAACGCTGACACCCGCATCGCGTAACAGGGGCAGGATGTGCATGGCCTCGGCCTCGCTCCAAGCCTGGTTGGCGTCCACCAGCAAGGTAGCCCGGCCATCAAAATGACTGGCAATGGCCTTGGCCAGTTGCACCTCATCGGCTGCGGACTTGATGCCGACCTTGAGTTTGAACATGCGGTGCCCGCGCTCGCTGATAGCCTGCTCGCCCTGGTCTATGGCGAGTGCTGCTGACTCGGAAGTCAACGTCCACGCCACTGGTATTTCCGTTCTAACTGCGCCGCCCAGCAGTTGGGTAGCTGACTTGCCGGAAGCCTTGCCAGACAAGTCAAGAAAAGCCATTTCCAACGCACACCTTGCAGAGCCGTTTCCTCTGAACAACTTATGAAGCACCACTGAAAACGCTTTCAGATCTTCAAACGACTGCCTCAGTAGAAATGGCACCGCGTATTCAAGGATCACCGCTTCCACGCCTTCAATGGTGTCGGCATTCCAGTAAGGACCGCCCATGACGCAAGCCTCACCTACACCTTCATGGCCATCATGGTCGCTTATCCGCACCAGCAGTACCTGTTGCCGGCTGATCTCGCCGAATGACATGCGAATGGGCTTTCTCATCGCAATGTTCAGCCGTTGCGTCCTGATGCTGC
>JAZKHK010000079.1:1823-7853 GCA_040385425.1 Pseudomonadota bacterium
ATCAAACTGTCCCGATGGGCGTTACCGGGGATCCGATGGCACCGGGAAGGCACAAGGGTGGCGCTGTCAGGAGGAACCTGCTGCGCCTGTTGGCAACCAACCAGTCTGCCAAAGGCGTGAGCTGCCAGAGTTCACCGAGATGAATGCCGAGTTTGAAGATGCAAAGCTCGTGCAGCGGGACAGCCGAACAACATCCACCCCTTTGAGCCGCAGGATGCGACTCAACGGCATAGTTGTCGCAGGCGATGGCTGCGAGGTTGCTGCTGTCTATCCAGTTCAATAGCTGCTCGTCCCTTCCGTCCAGCACGGCGCAGGCATTTTCCAGAGTGTGATGGTCCGGCTGGCCGTTCATCTTCATGATCACATCGGCAAAACCCGTGTGCAGGCAAACCATGTCGCCCTGCTCCACCACCACATCGTCAAGCGCCATGACGCGCATCAGTTTTTCAAAGCCAACGTCGGTACGGCCATCACCAAAATGGCGACGCAGGTCGATCATCACAGCGCGGCCCTGTACACAGGTCTGAGCCATCTTCTCGATGCCAAGCGACGACACGATTCTTGCCCCCGACGCCATGGTGTACCCCCCGGGGAAAACATCTTTGCCGGCGCGATAGCCGTTGTAATAAAGCGCTTCAGCAACGCCGTCACCGTCGGCGTCAAACAGACTGCCAACGTGGGCCAGCCCGTCCCACTGCGTGGAGTACTGCGTATGCAACAGCACGGCATCGTCACTCATCACGTCAGTCGACAGGGGCTTGTCCTGTGCCATCACGTAGTTGATATTGGCTTTGCCGTTGCGCACCGTAGGCCTGAGATCAGGTGGATGACGGCGCTCGTTCAAGACATTGCCGCCAGGGAAGTCCAGCGGCAGACTGAGGCAAAAACTGATGCCGTTTTTAACCTCTGCCATACCCTGCAGGACTTTTTCAGGCGTCAGCAAATTAAGACGTCCAGCCTGGTCGTCAAGACCAAAGTCGCCCCAGTTGGAGCCCGGCGGCCTGTGTTTCCAACGGCCTGACGATTTGCCGCGATGGATGGGTGAAGCGCCTGCGCGGCGGTCAGACTCTTGCATCTCAGGCCGCTGCGACCTGCTGGCCCGCCTGGCGGCGCTTCAGCACAAAGTCATACCGAACTTCAATGTACGGCTTGTCCAGGCCTTTCGCAGCCAGCGCCGATTGGCTGTCACGCCTGGTCAAAGTAGTTACCAGACCATCACGTACGCCGTTGGCCACATCGTTTTCAAGGTACTGGCCACCGCTGAAATAGAGTTGAGTTGTTAGGTCCAGGCAGCCTGCCGCATGCACCTTGACGTGCAGGTGCGCCGGCCGGAAGAAGTGGCGACTCATGGCCTTGAGCACCTGCCCGGTAGGCCCGTTTTTGGGTATTTCATAAGGAGGCGGAACGATGGAGCGCACCTCAAAAAAGCCATCCTCATCGGTCACAAATCGCCCGCGCAGATTCCAGTCCGGAATGCCGGGGTGGATATTGGAGTACAGGCCCTGAGCGTCTGCCTGCCAGACATCCATCTCGGCGCCACTCATCGGCTTGCCTGTATCGTCAGTCACGCTGCCGCAGAACAACAGGATGTCACCCGCCTCACCCGGTCGCTGCGGCAAAACATAGGGCGCCTGGAGCAAGGGTGCACCGGGCAAGTGGAAGGGGCCCTCAAGCGCCTGGGGGCTCCCCTCTCTTCCGAGGTTGCCGATGTCTGTGGCTTCAGCTTCCAGGAAAACGTCATACAGCAGGGTTTCTTCGCCCGCCTTGACGGTCGCAGTCAGAATGCCGGTGGCGATCCGGTATTCGTCGTGTGTGATCTGATGCTTGCGGACAAAGTCAAGCATGATTTTTTCAAGGTCTTCAAGAACGAGTTTGGCGCGCTGTTGACCGCGGATGGTGGTGAAGCTGTCAGGTGCATTCATGGTGGGGGCTTAAAAAGGGGTCAGTCCAGGACGATGCGGCGGGCCTTGATGAAAGCGCCCCAGCGATCGGTTTCGCGTTTCATGAAGTTGCGGAATTCATCCGGGCTCATGGTCACGAACTGGAAACCCAGGTCACCAAAGCGCTTGATGTTTTTGGGCTGCTTCATCGCGAAGGCAATTTCTTCATTGAAGCGGCTGACCATTGGTTTGGGTGTTCCGGCCTTCACGACAGCACCGAACCAGACCGTGAGTGCAACATCGGCAAGGCCGGCCTCGGCGGTGGTGGGCACATTGGGAATTTGCGGAAGCCGCTGCGGCCCGGCAACGGCGATGGCCTTCAATTTGTCACCGGCCAGATAGGGCAGCCCTGGGCCGATGCCATCAAACAGGAAATCGACCATGCCGCTCATGGTGTCCGTCATGGCGGGGGCAGAGCCTTTGTAGGGGATGTGGTTGAACTGGCCTCCGCTCGCCTGCGTCAACATTTCGCCCAAAAGATGCCCCACCGAACCGCCGCCTTGCGAAGCGTAATTGACAGGCTTCTTTTTCGACGCTGCAACCACATCACCCAGCGTGTTGAATGGGCTGTTGCGCGGCACGTACATCACCACCGGCATCTGCGGCAGCGGTGCGACCGCATCAAAATCTGTCAAGGGGTTGTAGCGAAAGTTCTGGTACAGCAGCTTGTTGCTGCACAGCACCGACATCTCTGCCATCAAAAGCATGCCGCCGTCGGCAGGTGCCTGCAGCAGTGCCTGACCCGCAATTTGCCCACCGCCACCCGGCTTGTAGTCGACGATCACCGGACGGCCGAGGCGCTCGCCCATGAACTCGCTGATGGAGCGCGCCATCAAATCGCCGGGACCGCCGGGCGGATAAGGCACGAGGATGGTGACGGGTTTGCCTGCGGGCATTTGTGCAGCAGCGCTCCCCGCAAATGATGCAGCGATGAGGGAAGAGATAGCCTGTCGGCGATTGAACATTGAGTTGTCTCCAGTGAAGTTTTTTTAAGGAAAAAAGGTCAGGCCGCTGCCAGTGTCGAAAACGAAAGATCCGGGGGTGTGGCGTTTTGCGCTGATGCGGCACGAACAGGCACACCCTGGGCCATCAGCTCTTTCTGCAATGAGGCGATGTTCACGCCTCTCGGTTGCACACCCTGGGATACGGCCAGCGCTGCCGCAACCCCAGCGGCCTGCCCGGTCAGCCAGCACTGCGGAATCTCGCGCATGAAGCCATGCGAGTTTCGGTCACAGGAGATGTGCCGACCGGCGGCAAGCAGCCCATCAAGCGTTTCGGGCACCAGGCAGCCATAAGGAATCGAAATATTCGGGAATTTTGGAGACACCGCTGGTGTGACCCCAATTTCATCCGCATGCACCATGGAGGTGGGCCAGTCCTGCCGCAGGACAGCACCGGTGCCGACCAGCCTTCGCGTATGCCTTACGCCCAGTTGGGGGGCGCTGAGCATCATGTAGGCATTCTCAAACCCGGGCGCGTTCGCACGAAAGAAGTCCAGATGCTCGGCCATCAGTTTGTGCGAGCGCACCTCCACGTCGGTGAGGTCATCCACATTGAGCCCGGAGTAACCCGTCTGGCGCGGCCCCATGAAGAGCGCAACATCATTTCGCCACGAGACAAAAGGCCGTTCGAACAATCCCAGGGTTTCACGCCCTCGTCGCGTGAACTCGGAATACTGCACGGGCTCGCCGGCCCTGAACTCCAGCCACTTCGTCATATCAACACCGGCAAAGAGCCAGGAGGTGTTCATGCAGTGGTGGACATCGTCCGGCTCGATATCGGATGTGGATGGCGCCCCGGCACGGCTGAACATGTCGCCATCACCGGTGCAGTCCACTACCACTTTTGCAAGAATGGCCTTTCGGCCCTCCTTGCTTTCAAACACCACACCTCGCACGGCACCCTCCTCGACGATAGGCATGGCAGCCCAGGAGTGGTAGACAAGGCGTACCTTACGCTCCAGCACTATCGTCTGGGAGACCAGCTTCAGGCGTTCAGGGTCAATCGTCGGTGACCATGTCACCATGCCATGAAAAGCGGCCGTTCTGGCTGCCCAGTAGGCAGCGCGCAGCGGATCTCTTGACCCCCACTCCTCAGGCGCAGGCCCGGCGATAGCACCGGGCGGCAGGCGGCTCATCAGCTCTTCTGCAAAACCGCGGATGGTGGGTTTACCGTCCCAGTCGGTCATGCGGTCAATCCAGATGACCAGCCCGCCGGTGGACAGGCCGCCCAGGTGGTTGTAGCGCTCCAGCAGGGTAACGTCAGCGCCGGTTTTTGCGGCCGCTGCCGCAGCGGCTGTACCGGCTGGGCCACCGCCCACGACGAGCACATCGCAGCGATGGTAGATATCCAGCTGCCGGGCACGCTCGGTCCATTGGCCACCATCCCTGCGGGGTACGCGCCCCTGCTTGGGAACCTCAAAAATATCGGAAGAAAGAAACCGCTCTTCACTTTGAATAGTTGTCTTCATGCCCGGAATCGTATTGAAAGATTGGCTATTCGAATAATGTTTATAAGTTATATTTGTTATCCGCTTTATGGATAACAAAATCGCCATGGACTTTCAGCTCATCGAGTACTTTTTGCGTGTGGTTGAACTGGGCAGCATCAACAAGGCGGCCTCCAGCCTGGGGCTGTCCCAACCCAGTCTGTCCCGGCACATCAGCGCGCTGGAGCACATGATGGGCAGCAAGCTGTTTACGCGCACGCAAAGTGGTGTTCAATTAACAGAATCAGGGCAGTTGCTGTCTGAGAAAGCGCGCCCGCTGCTGCGCCAGTTCACCATGCTCAAGGAACAGGTTGCGCAGAAAGCCAATGGTCAGCTCGCCATCGGCATACCGCCGTCCTGGAAGTACCTGTTCACAGCCCCGTTTGTAGAAAAGCTGACAAGCCAATTCCCGGGCATTGCACTGCGGGTGTATGAAGGCGTCAGCAACGTGCTGCGCGAATACATGTTTGGTCGCTTGCTTGACCTGGCGGTGGTGCCCTTCAACACAACCCCGGTTGCTGGCTACAGGCAAACCGCGCTGGTGCGCGAGCCCATGGTGATTGTTGGGAGAGCTCAGGACGGCCTGCAGCAGGACCATCCGGTGAACCTGAGCTATGTAAGCGGCCTGAAGCTGGTGTTACCCGGCAAGCCGAACGTGGCGCGCGTCCAGCTGGAGCACGCCCTCGAACGCAAGGGCATGACTTTCAGCATTGCGGTAGAAACCGATACCCTGTCGTTGAACCTTGACCTCGTCAGCCGGGGTGTAGGCTTTACAGTCGTGCCCGCATGCTCACTGCATGGCCATGGCTTGGGAGACACTATCAGCTGGGCACCTATCAAGGGCCAGTACGTAACGTGGGCGCTGTGTGAAAACGAAGACCGGCTGCATTCCACAGCAATGCAGGAGGGCAGAAAACTGGCCATGCGCACAGTCATGGAGGCCCTTGAGAAGGAAGTATGGGTTGGCGCAGAGGCGGTGGGCGCTCTGGAGTAATGGCTCTTTAGTTCACATCAGAACGCCAGCCCCTTCGCTCAAGCTCAACCACATCGCCGGTTTTAAGAATGCCCGCGGTGGCGCTATTGCCGCCGCCCCAGGGCGCGCCATTGACGGCACTTCCATCCAAGACTGCAGGGCTCAATCAACTCATCCACCCCGCCCAGCTAAAGACCGCGAAGAAACATACTGCGCACTGGCCCGCCGGAACATGTCACACAAATAATCGGCCGCAGGTGTGAGCGGCAACCCGGCGCGCCTGATGACGACGATGTCAGGTGCCGGCAGTGACTCTTCGATCTCGATGATCTGAAGCGCACGGCGGGTCAATTCAAACTCGTCGTACTGGCGCAGTGTCACCACCAGCGCATCCGATGACATCAATGTGATGAGTGCGCTGAGCATGGATTCGGCCTTGATCACAAGACGCGGCGGTGGCAGCTTGTTGCGCGTGAACAGTGCGCGGAACTCTGCTTCTGCGTCGCTGGTGGTGCCGGTGGTGATCCAGCTGGCGCCGACCAGGTCACGCAGCGACTTCGCCTTGGCCAGCGGGTGGCCGCGGCGTGCGAACACCTGCCTTGTGTTGTTGAACAGTACCTCTACCGAAT
>JAZKHK010000080.1:0-13968 GCA_040385425.1 Pseudomonadota bacterium
TATACATTAAAATTTTGCCGTATACAGCAAAATCACTTTTTGACTCGCCTCTGAAGGCATCCAAAACAACCCAAAACGACCAGAAAAGTGCCATTTTTAGGCATCAAATCGGCTGCAGCCCTTTAAATACGTGCGTGAGCAGCTATGAAATATGCAGCGAATCTATTTCGCCTGTGGCTGAGCGTGTTGCCACCCCGCACCTTGAAATGGCGAACAACGGCGCGTAATACAGATAAGGCTTATCGGCCTTCACGAAGGCGACGCAACCAATTCACGAACTTAGGCAATCAGGTCATGTCGCGACCACACTCGCAGTGGCGCGTTACCGATCTTCACGTCATGCACCCCCATCAAAGGGCATTTGCCGTGCACCTGCACACCGTCGACCCAGGTGCCGACTGTGCTGTTCAGGTCGTGCAACCAGACCTCGTTGCCGATGTTCGCAATCACCGCATGGCGCCGACTTGTTGAGGGTGCATCAACCCGTAAGTCACTGGCCGCCAGTTTGCCAATTGAAATCAGCTTTTCGTTGAATTCCAACTTGTCCCCACGATATTCAATCACCACCGTATTCGTTGGTTTGTGTGCGGCGGGCAACCCAAAGCGGTAATCCTGAAACAGCAGCTTTTCCGAACGAGTATCCCAGCCACCCAAAGCTTGGGGGCCAGCCAATGCGATCCGGACGTTGTAAATCGAAAACGCACTACCCTTGGCACGCGTTAGCTGTTCTTGCAACCACACCGCATCCAGCTCTTTCAAACCCAGACGCGCCAGCAAACCGGCATTTTCAACGGAACTGTTGTCGCATTTCTCCGTTCTTAGCACATCTGCCAGGCGCTTCATCTCGTCAAACCGCTTAACCCTCCAGTAGCACTCAAGCAGCAAGCAATGGGCCTCTATATTCAGCGGGTTTCGCGTGACCTCATCGCTCAAAGTGGATAAAGCCATTGGCATCTCGCCGCGCTGCAAGTACAACCAGCCCAGTTCCAGGCCCATCAATTTGCCACTGGGTCCATGCGCCGCGTCTTTCAGAATGTCATAGGCCGCATCGGTTTGATGCTGAAGCAGTTTGATGCGCCCGGCCAGTAAAACAGCGCTGGGAAGCTTGGGGCTTAAGCGCTGCGCCACCGCCGCCGCACTTTCTGCTTTTCGCCAACTGCCACGCTTTAATGCGCGCTCACCTGCCAGTACCGACCGGTGGGCCTTCAAAGCGTTGCGGTCTACGCTCAGGGGCACGCTACGGGCACGCAGCGCGACCGCCATATCGGTGGCGCTCTGGAAACGCATTGAAGCCTCAGGGTGGATCGCCCTGAGCGCAATTTCAATCAGCCAGGTCGGCTCGTTCAGCCCTGCAGGCAACGTGCGTTGACGCTTTATCAACTCCAGCGCGTCGCCCGTCAAATCGATCCAAGGGTGACCATGATTTAACAGTTCAATTAGCGTCACACCCAATGCATAGATGTCTTCCCTCGGATCATCCCGGCTTGCCAATCCCAAGCCTTTGTCAGGTGAGCTGTAGACAACGGTGCCGCCTGTGGTGTTCACGATGCCAAAGTCGGCAATCACAGCAATGCTTTCGCGCAACAGGATATTGGACGGCTTGATGTCGTGATGTACAAGGCCACGAGCATGCACCGCGGCCAGCGTGTCGCAAAGCTGGAGCACCCACTGGACTACCTGGTTGACCCAAACGTGCGCGTCAACAGTTTGCTGGGCACGCATCCGCTGAGCCAAATTGCCGCCCTGGCAATATTCCATGACGAGTGCAAGCTGATCTTGGTGCCTGAAGTGATGATGGAAAGTGACGATACCGGGTAAGTCAAACCTTGCCAGAGCGCGCATCTCGACCAGAAAGTTTTTGTCGTTGTCTGACTTGGCTACGGTCAAAAATTTGATGGCGACATGGTGATCACCCAGTACCGTGTCCCGTGCCAGCCAAACCTCACCAAAACCGCCCCGCCCTAACTCACGCTGCAAAGAATACTTGCCGTCAAGGAGCAGCCCAGAGTTAAAGGTCATGTCAAACGGTCAAAGCACATTTTTATAAGACTGCTCAATCAACCCAACAACATAGTCAAGGTCGCCGGCGGATTTGAGATACACCCGACGATCCATTGTCCAGTTGTAGCCGTCTGGAATCTTGTCCACCATCCCTTTAGGATCAACAAAGTCGATTGGGCGCAAGTGAATTTTTAGATGATTCTTTCCGATGTGAACTTCTGCGAAGTTGTTACCCATGCGGTACCCAACATACAACATCGTAGGGTTCTCGGTGATTGAGTCATCGATGGCCACTATGCGCTCACGCAGATCGGCGAACAATGCTTTGATATCGCTAGACGCTTTAGACAGCAGGTTATCCAACGAGTTTCCGGTTTCGACACTTGGAAAAGACTTGCTTTCGGCCATGGTACCTACGGCTACCACACGTGCTGTAGGCGATGCATCTGGAACGTTCACTGGTTCGAGCGCAAAAATACCGTCTTCGTAGTAGCGGTACTTCATCAACTCAATGCGCAGCGGCACTACCTCGGCTGTATCTATATCAAATTTGCTGTAGTTTTCTGCCACGCAAATGACGCGTGGGTTGTGCCAGTCAAGCTTGATCTTGTCGGCCTTGTCTTTGCCCAGTTTGTCGATCATCAGTTTCTCAAAGAAGCCTGGCTTCTGTGATTTCAGCCACTTCAAATACGACAGTGACTGGTTGATAACGTTATCGTTCTTGTTGCGCTTGTACTCAACAATGACCGGCGAGCCGTTGGTGTCCACCGCCAGCGTATCGATGCGCCCACCAAACGTGGTGGTGTATTCGGTGGCCAAAAATAGCAGGTCAAGCACCTCGATCAAATTGGCTTCGATCAACGCCTGCAAGTTCTTTTCTTTGTCCAGCGGCAGACTATTTAGCTTCTTAAGCTTAGAACCGGAGATTTTGAAGATGGGCATTCAATAGTTCCATTGATTTCGTAACTACCGGGTCCTGGCCAGCGTAAGGAATGCTTCGACAGCGTCAGCCGCATCGATGACTTCTTGACGCGGAATATTCGGTGCACTAGGGTGGGAGTATGGATTCATCACCACATCTTTCATGAGTTCAAGTTGATGCAGGGCGGTGTCCCAATCGACCTTCGGCACAGCTGGTGAGCCTTGCCATGTCTTTAGGCCGTTCAAAAGGTCTTGCGCCTTGTGATCAGTCAAATCCTGCTTGTAAGAAAGTTTGACGCTCTTCAGCTCACATGCAGCACGCAGTCCAGTCTCAAACGCTTGACGTACATAGTTGGCGGCGGCCTCCACGTAGCCTTGGGCCAACAGTGCGCGGGCCTTCTGCAACAGCGCAGGCGCGGGGCGGTTTTGCGTTCTACGCACTATGGGTATAGGGGCTGTAGCTGCGGGGTCGCCCTCATACACCTCGTAGCAAGTCCAGCCGCTGGGCAAATGCTGCCGCGCCAAGTCAAACCAGCCACGGTCATGGGTGAGCAGCACGATCTGCCATTCAGGAAAGTCGTCCTTCAGTACATTGAGAACAGGTAAGCGATTCGAATGGTCTAGCCCCACAAGCACATCGTCCAACACCAGTAACTTTAGGTGTGGCGTAGTCCGCGGGGTGCAGGCCAACCGTGCGCCAAGGTAGAGAGCCAATCCAAGGGCAGTCAGACGGGCTTCATTCAGATAATTTTGTGGTCGTTCGACGTCAAGACCTCGATAGGAAATTTTGAGCCCGATCATTTTGTCCACGAAGGCCTTGTCCCGCCAATTTTTGGAATTGTTGTACCGAACATCCGTAAAAGGCATATCCACCAGTTGCAGGCCGTTTGGAGAAAGTTTATGCAAAATCGTCGCTGCTTCGGGCAACAGTAGCGCAATAGCGCGCTTCGTCGCGGCATTGAATTGGGTGCAAGCATTGAGCGCATTGCCGACCATTCTGGAAGTATTGGCGGTGGGCAAGCTACGCTGGACAGCCTGCCACAATTCCCAGATCGTCTTGTTGGTGGCCAAATCCACGAATCCGGCCAACAGTTCCAAGACCATAGGCTGGAACAGATTAATCGGATCATCACCATGCTTGTAGTTGGTGGCGAGGAGGCTTCGATAGTCCAGCATCGCACTGAATCTCGCAGCCTCTCTGACTTGTGCATTGACTGGCGAATCGTGACCAGGATGAACAGGGATGGCAAATGGCCCTTCTTGCGTTAACCCGAATACCACGCGTGCGGGCGCTGCTTTCACCCCAACACTCCAGGCGGCTTTGGAGTTGTCAGTGAACTCCACCTGCACACGTACACTGCCGATGCTTTCACTTGAGAATGAGTTGCGCAGTCTTAGTATGTTGGGCGGTTTGTCGTAGCTGAACATTCCCCTAAGCGCGTGAAACAGCGAACTCTTGCCACTTCCGTTCTCTCCATAAACCAGAAGATTCTTGCCATCCAGCTCAAACGTTGCCGGCGCCGGACCAGGAAAGGCTCGAAAGTCAGTGAGGTCAAGTGTTTTGATCTTCACTATGTTGACGCCAGTATGCACTGCCGAATTGGCTTAACCATTCGTGCCGTTCGTGCCGTGCCTGGGCACCCTAACCACAGAGGTGCAACTTGTACCCAAGATAGCATCTGAGTTTTGGTCAGGCCCGCAGGTTCAGTGGCTGCTTTTACTTTCTTTTCCACGAAGCTCCCCTGTTCTACTTGCTATTCATTTGATAGCTGCTTACGTAAATTTCAATCTTGCTGTGAGCCTGTCTCATGCCCCACCTTCAATCAAGCACACCACCTCCAGCGTTTGCAACTCAAACAACTGGCCGTAAATGGGATGGCGAGGGTGGAAGATTTCTGCGGCCACTGCCTGCGCGTCCATGCCGTCGCGTATGCCTGCAGCGGTACAGGCGTCGAACAGGCGGATGTTTTTGGCGTGAAGGTCTTCGGGAAAGAAGAGTTCGTAGACCAAACCATTGAGGAGGCGCTCGTATTCGGGACGGCTGATGCCTGCAATTACCGCCTCTACCAAGGGTTCGACAACGCTGCGCTGCTCCGCAGTAATGTGGGGTATCGGGATAGCCGACACATACATAGGTTTGAACTCAAAGAACCCGCCCATCTTGCTGGCGAAAAGCTGCCTTGTTAGCCACCAAGAGACAGTCGAGTTGAGAATCGCCAATAAATATCGCCAATCGTCCGAGGCGATGATGCTGGTTTTATCGTTTCCGAGCTGCCCAGAAAGATCGACCGCATAGTTCACTTTGTCTGAAATTCCGGGCACAAAAATCTTTGGAACTGCGAATTCCTGCCAATAGCCAGCAGCCCATCGCTGGAGTGCGTACCACTCATATCTGATGCCGGTCTCCGCCACATTTCTTGCAGACAAGTCGTCTTTGAAAGTCAATAGATGCCGATAAATCGCCGGATATGCTTTGCGAAAGGCAGTCTCGGCCTTTTCTGAAGGTCCCGTTATTGATTGGTCTTCTTGAAGTGGGAAATGCCACGGAATAAAGAGCAGCCACAAATCTTGCGACTCCACATTCCACCGTTTCACATCCCGTCCACGCAAAAACGGTTTGATGATCTCCGCTGATCGCGGGTCTTGCGCCACCAGCGCATCGCGCTGTTCGCGCGAGATTACAAACGCCTCGTTCAAGCCCGTTTTGATGCCGTAGTAAAACCGCCCCTTGCAATAGTCGCCCAGCGGTTGCCCAGCTTTCCGCAGGCGCTCTAGCAGGCGGCGCTTGCCAGGTGGCTCCAGTTGCCAGCCGCTGGGTTTGAGTTCGTTTTGCGGCACAGCAAAGCGCTCAGCGGCAAACACGTCGGGGAAGTCAATCACCCGGTGCGCAGGGTTGCTGCTGTCCCAGTTAAGCGCCCAAACGTCGTTGGTGGCGTGGTCTGCGGCTACCGGTTTGACCAGCTTGGTGGCTAGCACGATGGTGGGGTAGGCCAGCGCGTCAAACACTGCCTCATCACCAAAGTCAATGATTTGACGCAACTCGGTGTGCGTCACCATGTATTGGCGTAAATCTGCCCCGTATTCAGCGCGAAACCACTTATTACTGGTGATGAAGCTTAAACAACCATGCGGTTTTAGTAACTGAAACGAGCGCTCATAAAAGTACACGAAAAGGTCTGCGTTGCCGGTGTAACACTCGTAGTGTGGCTTGAGTGCGGGCTTTTCCTTCGTGATGCTTCCGCCCTTGACATACGGTGGGTTGCCAATGACGATGTCAAAGCCTTGTTGGAACCCGAACATCCACTCAGGATCGAAGAATCCGGCAAACTGATTCTGGTCAAACGGGTCCCAGGCGGTCATGCGCTCGGCGTCGCCAGGCTTGAGGGTCAACTCGGCTTTGAGCAGCGTGGCCAGTTCATCGCGCAGTCGCAATATCTTCTCCTTGCGTTTTCTTTTGTCGGCAAAACGCTTGGCGGCAAAGTGGCTGGCGTTAGCGTCACGCAGCTCGGCTTCTTTGTCTGCCACTTCGGGGTTGGCCAGCAAGTCTTGCTGCACACCGCTGCGGGGGATGGGCAGCAGGGTGTTGGCGGCAACGATTTTGGTTTCCAGATTCGGCAATGGCGTTAGCCGTTGATGGTCAGTTCCAAGTTTTTGCTCTACCACCAAGCTGATGAAGAATCGCAATTTGGCTATCTGAACAGCAATGGGCTGAATGTCCACGCCGTAGAGGCATTTTTCAATCAGATAGAGCTTGCGGGCGTAGTCGGCGTAATCGGGGTCGGCAAAGTCGGCATCAAACTTTTCCAGCGTAGCCAAGGCTGCAGTGGTTTGCTCGTCACGCAGCGTGGGGTCTTTGACTTTCTTGGCACTGGCAAGTTGCTCTGACAGCGGGGCGCGGTTTTGAGCTTTCCACAGCACGTTGTGGGGGTCCAGCTTGCGCAGCACGGCCACCAGCTTTTGCAGCATGCCCATGGGGAAGGCACCCGACCCACAGGCGGGGTCGAGCACGCGGAGGCGCTCGATAGCTGCAATGAGTGTCAGCGTCTCATCGGCGGTGAAATCGTGGCTGATGTGGCGGTAGCTCAGTAGACGGCGCAGACGATCACGCAACGGATTTTCAGGCCCACCTAATGCCAGACCTCCGGGCGTGGGGTTGGCTGCTACCGCATCCAAGTCCAAATCGCCGGGGCCAGCGCCCAAATCCAGTACCCCATTTTTTAAAAATTGTGCAGTTGCTTGCGCATGTTCTACGGGGGCTAGCGGTCGTTCAAAGTAACAAACCAAGGCCTCGTCCACCATGTAGTCCACCACTTCACGCGGGGTGTAGAAGGAACCGCTTTTCTTGCGGGCGGTAGTTTTGGTGTCGGGGTTGTAGCTAGCCAGCAGGTTTTCAAACACCTTGCCCAGCAGTTCGGGGTCAAGCGCCACCTCTTCTTCAATGGGCGTGTTTTCTTCGATAGTGAACTTGTAGCTGTCAAAAATCTTGAGCAGGCCGCGCGGTTTGTACTTGCGGTTTTTAGTTCCGAACACGTCGTTCAGGTCCACTTCATCCATGCCTTCGCCGAAGAACAGTTCGTTAGGGATGTGCATAGGGTTCTCGGGCCGCTCCGAGAAGCCGTCTACGCGCAGCACGGTTTGCTTGCCTTCGGCGATGACCAGTCCGGCCAATGCAGGGTCGCGCTTGAGGTCTTCCGGGGTGACTAGCTTGTCTAAGCACTCAAACAGGCCACCGTTCAAAAACGGTACTTTTCGGAACAGGGTAAGAGCAGTATCCGGGTCTTTGAAATCAGCTTTGTAGCGGTAGGCCGTGTGGATCAGGTATTTATCCATCCGCTTGGGGCCAGTGGCCGCGCGCCAAACACGCTGCTTGTTCCCGTCTTCGTCTTCGTCCGCCGTCTCGGTGTTAAGGGTTGCGAAGAACAGGTTTTGCAGAATGGCTTTGTAGTAGTTACCTTGTGCGCCGTGCTGGTGGGGCGGGGTCTTCAGTAGACCCGCCAAAGCCTTCTCGTCGAACAGGGCTGCGGGCACCAGATGCTTTTCCTTGAGAAACCAGACAAAGATAAGCCGGGTGAGCAGGCGTATGAGTGCGACAGTAGGTCGATCGTTCGTTGTCGGATCGTCTGATTTCTCTAGTGGCTGGCCCTTTGGGAACACAACGCCTGTGCGTTTGAGGATGGCCCAGTAGTACCACTCGGCCAGGTCTTTGTAAAAGCGATCGTTTAGCGCTTTGACATCCAGCACCTTGAGCCAAGCCTCATATAGCTTGTCAAAGTTGGATGGCACGTACTTCGCATCCACCTCGGTCAGGGCCATACTTTCCAGAATGCGCAAGTGAGCAGCATGTGGAGTGCCGAGGTCAATGTCTTTGATGATGGAGACTTTGCCCTCAATAACATCCAACGACGCATCGCGTTTGTTCGCGCGGCGATGGATCACCGAGACCGATAGCAGTGGCGTGCCATCTGCTCGCGGGTGGCGAAACAACAGAACGGCGGGCATGGGGAACAGGCGATTGACCTCACGCGTAATTGCGGCCAGGCGAGTGCGGGACCATGTGCCAAGCTTCAAATCTATGGCCAAGAAAACAAAGCTTTCCACCTGCCAGGCTTGCACGCCGCCAGTCTCAAGCAACAAGCTGGCTTGACCGGCGGCCAAGGCCGGTAGCTCGTCATTGGTGAGCTGGAACAGGAAAGAAGCGCTTTGCCAATCAGCGAGGCTGGCATGAATCGCGTTTAGCTGCTTGCTGCCACCCAACAGGGTTTCAACTTGCATCGCAAACGCTTGGGGCTGCATGGGTAGTTCCAGCGTTTTGTGGCTGGCGTAACCCAGATTGCCAAGCAATGCTGTAGCGCCAATGCGCAAATCACCGGTAGCTAAATTCAGTAGCGCGGTATGAAGCTCGGCGCGTAATTGCTTGTTGCTCATGTTGAGGTTGCCGAGGATGGCTGGATTACTAGCCAGGTGATTAGCTCAAAGTCACTGTTGCTTTTCACGGCCTTCCCAGCATCCATAAGTTTGCCGCCTCGCCCTGCGAACAGATTGGCAGCATTTTTCCGGCTGAACTGCGACACGATGGCCGCTACGGCCTTGTCTAGCAAGGCCGAATACGCACTCATATCTTGTCCATGGTGAGTTTGCTCATCAAATAGCTTACAGAGATCTGCAAAAGGTTCAGTGTTACCTTGGCACAAGGCTCTGAACATTTCCAGCACTTGTTTGGGGGCAGTAAAGTTATAGCGAACTACACCGTCCGTCTGTATGTAGACTAAAAAATACGGGCTTAACGGGTTTACGGTATCGCCACCCTGCGCCGAGTTGTGATGTTGCTGACGCAGACAGTAAATGACACCGGGTTTGACAGATGCGTGCTCTGTACTCGCAGGCACGACCCCATATAGACCAAAGGGTGCGTCTTGCAATTTGGTGCGATTGGCTTCCACGTAGTTACTCAGGTCCATACGGAAGTCATCAAGACTGAACTCATTTAGCGCAACGGATTCGTTGAAGTCTTCCAGATCTAGTACTTCATCTTTCAGGCGCATTAACTGCTTATCACGGTACTTCAGGTCTTGATGAATCAGCTCCTCAAGTTCCGCATTTGTCAACACGTTGTCTTCATTGGTGGCAGAAATATCCACCAGCGCCATGCGCGCCTCAACCCGGTTTTTGAGATTGATGTACTTGTTCAGGTCTGGCGTTGGCCAGAAGTTGACTAGCTGGATGGTGTCGTTGAGGCTGCCAATTCGGTCGATACGCCCAAACCGTTGAATGATGCGAACCGGGTTCCAGTGGATGTCGTAGTTGACCAGCAAGTCGCAGTCTTGCAGGTTCTGGCCTTCAGAGATGCAATCAGTCGCAATCAGAATATCGATCTCGCCCTCTTGCGGCATCTTGGTCATCTTGTTGCGCTGCTTTGCGCGTGGTGCGAAGTTGGTAAGAATTTGATTGAACTCCGCCGCGCCAAAAGTAGAACGATTCGGACGAGCACCACCAGACACCAATGCTATGTGGCTCCGTAGAGTGCTGTTGGCCCAAGGCTCAAGTTGCTCATATAGATAAGCGGCAGTATCTGCAAACGCGCAGAACACAATGATTTTTCGATTGGGCTCGCCCCGATTGTTGATGGTGGGTGCCGTGACCTTGGCTTTGATGATGTCTTTTAACTCCGCCAGCTTGGCGTCGCGTTCTGGGGTAACACCGCCAGCGCTTTCCGCCAGCATTGAAAGCTGGCGTTTGTCCGTGGCCAAATCGGCAAGCCAACGGTCCACGTCCATGTGTTCCATACGATATTTAAGAGTGCCGACCTCAAAGGCCTCGCGCAGTTCTTCGTCTTCTTCAGCCTCCATCAAAAACAGAGTGGTTGCGCTAATTGTGATGGCTTAGGCGTTAAGGCGATCTTCGAGATCTTCAATTTTGTTAACCGTACGTTCCATGGTGATAGCGAACGATTTGACCGAGCTTTCCAAGCGTTTCAAAAAGTTGACCTTCATCATGCCAATTAAGAACTTCTCACGATTCTCCTGGCTGAAATTTCGTACATTCGTTTCACCTTGGTACTGATCCCTGAACGGGTCCCGCACGTAGGTAGATGGCTTGAACAGAGCGAGCTGGTATTTCTCAATCTCTTCATTCAACTTGTCATAGGTGGGGAACCGGCCTTTGCTGTCGATTTCTGAATACCTTGAAATGGGCTTTGATCGCTTCGGAAACTTCCCGATCTCTGCCATCGAGGCACGGTAGTATTTTTGAATGTGCTTGCGCGAGCGGGCAATCGTCAGCTCATCCAGCAATGTGAAGAAGCCTGGAGGCAGGCCATCCATCAAGTCTTTTGGGTCACGGTCACCGGGACGTTTGGCCCATTCAGAAAAGGTTTTTTGCGCCGTATCTAGCGTTTGCTTGATGCTGGCAATGCCCGTCGTAGCGTTGAAGGCATGATCGCGGCCTTCAGATACCAGATAGAGCTGATTGCGGAGGTCTTTCAGGTCGTTGTTGACCGGGGTAGCAGACAACAACATCACCTTGGTTTTGACCCCCGCCTGAATGATGTCCTGCATCAGGCGCTCGTAGCGGCTCTGCTTTATGACATTGCCTTCTTCATCGCGTTTGCCTTTAACGTTGTTACGGAAGTTGTGTGACTCATCAATCACGACCAGATCAAAGTTACCCCAGTTGATGGCCGCCAGATCAACATCGCCAGCCTTGCCAGACTCTCGGGACAGGTCGGTATGCGACAGCACCATGTAGCTAAAGCGGTCTCGAACGAACGGGTTGAGTTCAGTCATGTTGCTGCCGAGATAAACCGTCCAGTTTTCGCGTAGCTTTTTGGGGCAAAGAACCAGCACACGATGGTTGCGTAGCTCATAGTATTTGATGACGGCAAGGGCGGAATAGGTCTTGCCTAGACCCACGCTGTCTGCCAGGATGCAGCCGTTGTGTGTGTTGATTTTTTGGACGGCGCCCTTAACGCCATCCTTTTGAAATTCAAATAGCGCTTTCCATATCTCGGTATCAGTGATTGCCGTGTTGTCAAAGAACTGCGCTTGTTCTTCCTGCCCTGAAAGGAATTTTTCAAAGACGTGGAACAAGGTCTTGAAATAAATGAATTCAGGGGAATGGTCCACGTAGAGTTGTGCCAGGTATTCAAGCACTTTGGCTTTGACATCTTCAACCAACGCGCTGTCTGCCCATAACTCGTCAAACCAGGCTTTGAGATCGGTACGATCACGGTCGCTATCGACCACCATGTTCAACTCGATATTGGGTGCGGAAGACAAACCCAGACCACGCTGCGTGAAGTTGGAGCTCCCCATCAAGGCATGCTCGCGTCGGCCATCGTCAATGTGATAAAGCTTGCCGTGCAGCAGGTTGGACTCACGAATAGAGCGAATCTCAACTTTTCTGGTGATCCATTCCGCGCACCGACGGGCGACTTCTTTTTGTTGAAGGCGATTGGCCAGTTCCAAACCTTCATCTTCAATTTTGAAAGCTTTTTTGTCGGTTTTCTCGGGGTCCAGCGTTTGAATGAATTTCGGCTCACCAAACAAGAACTTAAGTGAATGAACCCCGTCGAGTTGTTTACTCAAGGCTTCGTAGGCATAAATGGTGAAGTAGGCAGAGACGACCGAAAGCTGAACACCGGCTATCACCTTTTCACTTAGAAAATCTGCGACTCGTCCCCTGCCTCTGTTGTCACGGATGCCTGATTTCAAGTGAGCCCCTTTTGTTATTCCGCACGAACCCCCGCGCCATCTATCGCAAACGGCATGCCGTTTAAGGCTCAGGAAGTATCTGCGTGTTGGATACTTTAATGCAAGCCAGATTCGTGCGCAGCGGTGAAAGACCTTGATTTACCAATGAAAAAGCCTTCAAACATTTCTGTTTGAAGGCTTTCCATCTTGTTGGTCGGTGTGAAAGGATTCGAACCTTCGACCCCTTGCACCCCATGCAAGTGCGCTACCAGGCTGCGCCACACACCGAAGCCTCAAATTATAGCGTGCGCAATCGCCTGTTCTTAATGGGTTGCGCCGAGCAGATCACGAATTTCAAAGAGTTCGCGGCGCACCAGTTGCAGGCGTTGCTGGGCCAGGCTGCCGCTGGGCAGGTCGGCTGCGTCGTTGCCGGGTTCGCTGTCTTCAAAATCGCCTGAATCTGCAAAGTCACCCAGGCCTGAATCGGCACCATCGATGACGTCTACGCCGTCAAGCATGACTTCGCCGTTGCGGCGTTTGTCGGCCTCGACCTGGACGATCTCATGCAATTTGTTGCGCGCACCGCTAATGGTGAAGCCCTGGTCGTAGAGCAGATCACGTATGCGGCGGATCATCAGCACCTCATGGTGCTGGTAGTAGCGGCGGTTGCCGCGCCGTTTCATCGGGCGCAGCTGCGTGAACTCTTGCTCCCAATAACGGAGCACGTGAGGTTTGACGCCGCACAAATCACTGACCTCACCGATGGTGAAGTAGCGTTTCGCGGGAATGGGAGGAAGGGATTTCTCCAATTAAATCAATACACTAAAGGGGAAACCTCCAAATCTACTCTAAGTCGAAACTTAGCGCACAAAGAGTTGAAGATTTTTTTTGAAATGTGTTGCGCCGTCACACAACTCACATCTGCTGACAGCTGCCGCCGGCAAGGCAGCGGGCGGCTGGGGGCTGGAAAACCCTGAAAATCGGCTGGCCGACTGGGCTGGTCTATTCAGTCGGCCTATCCGTCGGTTTGTTCGGCAGGACTATTCAGCCGGCGTTGCGCCGTTGCCCTGAATCTGGTCTTTGAGCTTGTGGCTGGCGTGGAAGGTAACCACGCGGCGGGCTTCGATGGGAATGGCTTCGCCGGTACGGGGGTTGCGACCCGGGCGCGGGGCTTTGGTGCGGATCTGGAAGTTGCCGAAGCCCGAGATCTTGACGTCATTGCCATCGACCAGGCTGTCGGAGATCAGGTCAAAAAACGCGTCGATCATGTCTTTCGACTCGCGCTTGTTCAGGCCGATCTGCTCAAACAACAATTCGGCCAGGTGCGCCTTGGTCAGCGCAGGCGTTTCCAGGCTTTCAATTGAAAATTCCACTTGAGCTCTCCTCCGGATGCTGTTTTTCTACGGAATCACTGATGCGGGCATTGCCCCATCAGGCCCTCAACCGCGCCTGCAGCTTGGCTTGCAGGTTGGCCAGTACCGCTTGTACTGCCGCTTCGATGTCTTCTTCGGTCAGTGTAGCGGCGTCGCTGGAAAGCACCAAACGCACGGCCAGGCTTTTCTCGCCCTGCTGCATGCTGGTGTTGCCGGCTTGCGGCCTGTAGACGTCAAACAGCGTGGCGGCCTTGAGCAGCCCGCGCGTGTCGGCACCGCGAATGGCAGCCATCAGCGCCGCATGCGTAACAGCCTCTGCCACGATGACGGCAATATCGCGCTCAACCGGCTGCAGCTTGCTGACGGCTTCGAACACCGGCACGGGGCGCTGCAGCACGGCGTCAAGGTCAAGCTCAAACAGCAGAGGCGCCTGGGCCAGCTCGTAGCCCTGCCGCCACTTGGGGTGCAACTCACCCACAAAACCA
>JAZKHK010000081.1:0-15162 GCA_040385425.1 Pseudomonadota bacterium
TGGGGCCGAGTTCGCGGCTCCAGGTCTTGGTGAAGCCGATCACGCCGAACTTGGTGGCTGCGTAGTTGGTCTGGCCGAAGTTGCCGTACAGGCCGACCACCGAGCTGGCGTTCAGAATCACACCGCCGCCCTGGGCGACCATGATGTCGGCCACGGCTTGCGTGCAGTGGAACACGCCGCGCAGGTTGACGTCGATCACCCGGTCAAACTGCTCAATCGTCATTTTTTGCAGGCGTGCGTCTTGCGTGATACCGGCGTTGTTGACCAGCACGTCGATGCGGCCGAACTTGGCTTGCACGGTGGCGACCACGTCGTTGACCACGGTGCGTTGCGTCACATCCATCACAAAGCCCTCGGCGGTGGCGCCCAAGGCGCGGCATTGCGCCACGGCTTCGTCCACACCGGCCTGCTTGACGTCGCACACGATCACGGTGGCGCCTTCAGCGGCGAATTTGAGTGCGGTGGCCAGGCCAATGCCTTGTGCGGCACCGGTGATGAGACTGATTTTATTGAGGAGGCGAGAAGTCATGGCAAGTCTTGGTAGGTTGGTTTTAAACATGACGATCTTAGCGGCCAGAATTTACAAAATAATGACGTACTCTTTTTTGGCCTTGAGCAGTTGAGATATATCAATGACAAGTTTAAAAATTACTTGTCTGGTTTTGTGTTCAGCAAGGACGCCACTGTCACTGGGTTTGAGGCTGCGCAGCACCGCGTTGCTCTGGATTTGGCCTGGCACTTGGTCCTATGATCCGCCTGGCAGAAATCAACAACACAACGATTGTCAACTTCATGAACCTCATCAAAACGCTGACTTCTCTGACGCTGGTCCTGGCTTCTTCGCTTTCGCAGGCCGAAAACGGCGTGACGGACAAGGAAATCCTGATCGGCCAGTTCGCCCCCATCAGCGGACCGGCGGCGCAACTGGGGCAGCGCATGCAGCAGGGCATGCAAGCCTACTTTCATGCGATCAATGCGCAGGGGGGCATCAATGGCCGTGTGATCAAACTGCTGACCCGGGACGATGGCTATGAGCCGGACAAAGCAGTGGCTGCCGTCAAGGCCCTGATTCAGGAAGACAAGGTGTTTGCCCTGGCCGGGGCGGTAGGCACCCCCACCGGGTTGGCCGCGTTGCCCATCCTGACGGAAGCGCAGGTGCCGTTGGTGGGCTTGTACACCGGTGCGCAGGCCTTGCGCGAGCCTTTTAACCGCCAGGTCTTTCATGTGCGGGCCAGTTACTTTGACGAAACCGAGCGCATCGTGCAGCACCTCACCACTCTGGGGGTCAAGAAAATTGCCGTGTTCTACCAAAACGATGCTTTTGGCAAGACCGGCCTGGACGGCGTGGTGCGGGCCTTGACCAAGCGTCAACTCAAACCGGTGGCCACAGTCACGGTGGAGCGCAACAGTGTCGATGTGGCCAAGGCTCTGGAGACTATTCTCAAATCGGACCCCGAAGCGGTGGTGCAGATCAGTGTCTATAAATCGTCCGCCTCCTTCATCAAGCAGGCGCGGGTCAAAGGCTACAGCGGCCAGTTTTTCAATCTCAGCGCGGTAGGCCCCAAAGCGCTGGCCGACGAGCTGGGCGATGCCGGCCAAGGTGTCGTGATTTCGCAGGTGGTGCCTTTCCCCTTCGCCGCCAACAGCCAGTTGGTGCGCGACTACCAGCAACGCATGACGGACATGGGTCAAAAGGAGTTCGATTTTTCAAGCATGGAAGGCTATCTGACTGCCCGTGTGTTGGTCGAGGGGCTGCGCCGCGCTGGACGCACCCTGTCGCGTGAGGCGCTCATCACCGCCCTGGAGTCCATGCATGAAGTGAACGTGGGTGGTTTCACCGTCAACTACAGTTCCAAAGACCATCAGGGCTCAACGTTCACCGATCTGGCGATCCTCGGGCGCGGTGGCAAGTTCATGCATTAACCCTGGACGCCCAGGCAGGCGACACGACCTTTTTCAATCTTTACGCGGGCTTCACTGAACTTCAATGAAATAGCGGGTTCAAAGGAACATGATGCGAGCATGCGTCAACCTTTGAGAGTAAAAGCCATGAAAAAACAACTCGTTCTGTCTGCGGTGCTGCTGGCCAGCGGATTGGCTTGGGCGCAAGAGGTCGGGCGCGTGATTTCCTCTACCCCGCTTATTCAGCAGGTCAGCGTGCCGCGCCAGGTGTGCGCCACGGAGCAAGTGGCCGTGCAGCCACCAAAATCCGGCGCAGGGGCGGTGATGGGCGCCATCGCTGGCGGTGCCATGGGCAATGCCATCGGCAGCGGTGGCGGTCAGGCGGCGGCGACCATGCTGGGTCTTTTTGGTGGGGCGATTCTGGGAGACCGGATAGAAGGCGCACCGATGGCCCAGGTTCAAAACGTGCAGCGCTGTGGCACGCAGACCTTTTATGAGAGTCGTCCGGTGGCGTACAACGTGGTGTACGAATACGCCGGCAAGCAGTATTCCGTGCAAATGCCGAACGATCCGGGGCGGACTATTCCCTTGAGCATCAGCCCGTTTGGGGCGGGAGCGTCCATGGAGGCACCGGCGAACACCACGACTTACGCGCAGCCGATGTATGGACAACCCGCCCAAGTGATCGTGTCGCCGCCGGTTTATTCCGGCTATTACGCCCGTCCCTACTATCCGCCAGTTGCGATTGAAGTGGATTTAGGCTACGGGAATGGCTACCGGGGTCACCGCCACTGGCGTTGAATGGACGCCGCTTACTTGGCTTTGGGGCGTCCGTAGCGAGCGGTAAAGCTGGCTTGGCCCAGACTGTTGCCGTGGATCATGTAACCGGCCAGCGCGGCCGTGGCATCAGCCGGCACGTCGAGTTTGTCTTTGAGGGCGTACACGGTGAAGGTGTAGCGATGCGGCTTGTCGCCCTGCGGCGGGCACATACCGCCCCAGCCGCTTGTTCCGAAGTCGCTGCGGATCTGGCGCGCGCCTGAGGGCAGGTTGGCATCGCCCACGGCGCCGGTGTTGGAGTCCAATTCAGTGACGTTGGCCGGAATATTGATCACCATCCAGTGCCACCAGCCCGAGCCGCTCGGCGCATCGGGGTCGTACACCGTCACGGCAAAGGCCTTGGCGTCTTTGGGGGCACCGCGCCATTTGAGCGCCGGTGACTTGTTGTCGCCGGCACAGCCGAAGCCCTGGTATTCAAAACTGGCGGGAATCATGCCGCCGGCTTTGATGTCCGGGCTGCTCAGCATGAAGCCGGCGGCGTGGGTCAGGGTGGCGGCGCTGACCAGGGCGGCAGCGAGAAGGGTCTGTTTCATAAAAACTCCTGAAGGTCGAAAACTAATCGATGGTAAGAAGCCCCATGCCCTGCTCGTTGCGCCGCATCAAGGGCGGCGCAACGGCCCTCAGGCCAAGTGTTTGCCTACGATGCCCGCCAGCTCAAACATCGTCACCTGCGGCTTACCGAACACGGCCAGCAATTTGGCATCGGCATTGATGGCCCGCTTGTTGGCAGCGTCTTGCAGGTTGTTGGCCTTGATGTAATCCCACAACTTTTTGATGACCTGGGGCCGGGCGACGGCCTCGGACCCGATGACAGCGGCCAGCGCTTCGCTGGGCTGCAGACCAGCCGCAGGCGCTTTGGCAGTCGTTTTGCGCGGGGTTTTGGCGGCTTTGGGGCTGGCGGCCTTCTTTACAGGTACTTTTTTGGCTGTAGCCCGCGTAGATGCTGCCTTGGTAGCTCCTGTTTTTGTAGCGACTGCAGTTTTGGCGGCGGTCTTGCGGGGCGGGAATTTGCTCGGCGCAAACTCAAAGTTCACCTTGCCTGCTTCCTCGTCCCACGCCAGCATGGCCTTGAAGGCGCGCCGGGTGCGCATGGAGACAAACTTGTCCATCAGCTCGGTCTTGCCGGTTTCCAGCAGCTTGCTCATCTGCTCGCGTGAAATCGGCTGCTGCAGGATGACTTGTCCGCTCTTGAAGTCGCAACTGGGCGTCGGTTGCGCCAGGGTCGGCACGGATTTCTCGCACACATAGTTCTTGCCGTGTTCATACACCGCAGCGCCGCATTTGCGGCAGGCGCCCAGCGATTCCTGGCCGCTGAAGTCGATCAGCTCACCCGATTCTTCGCCTTTCTTGTCGTCGCCAAAGTCAAATTCGAGTTTGTAGTTCTTGGCTTCCTCGTCGAACTTGATCACCATTTCAGCGGTGAAGGGCCAACCCGCCTTGGAGCGGAAACCGTCCAGCGGGCCGATTTTTTTGTCGCGCAGGAACTGCTCCACTTCCGCCACCTCAAAGGTGCGACCTGCCGGTGTTTTGCCGAAGGAGAAGCCGCAGCCTTCCTCTGTGCCGGTTTTGCCGGTGCAGGTGTAGCGGCGGTAGTTTTCCTTCATCACGCCGCCGCAATTGGGGCAGGGGGCTTGCAAGGTTGCGAAGTCACCGGGGACGGTATCGCGGTCGTATTCCTTGGCCTTTTTCACCATGCGCTCGGTCATGCTGGCAATGTCGGCCATGAAGGAATCGCGGCTGAGCTGGCCTTGTTCCATCTGCGCGAGCTTGTATTCCCATTCACCTGTGAGTTCGGCTTTGGTCAGTTCTTCGACTTCCAGGCCGCGCAGCAGCGTCATCAGCTGGAACGCCTTGGCGGTGGGGATCAGTTCGCGGCCTTCGCGCAGCATGTATTTTTCGGCAATCAAGCCTTCGATGATGCTGGAGCGCGTGGCGGGTGTGCCCAGGCCTTTTTCCTGCATCGCTTCGCGCAGTTCGTCGTCTTCCACGGTCTTGCCGGCGCCTTCCATCGCGCCCAGCAAGGTCGCTTCCGAGTAGCGGGCCGGGGGGCGGGTTTTCAGGGCCTTGGGATCGACGGACTGGGCGTTGACCAGCTCGCCCGGTTTGACCGGCACCAGGTTGCCGGGGCTCTTGTCGTCGCCGTCCTTGACCTCCTCTGCCGCTTCCTTGCCGTAAATGGCCAGCCAGCCCGGCTTGACCAGCACTTTGCCTTCGGTCTTGAAGCTGTGGCCGACGGCGGTGCTGATGCGCGTGGTGATTTGGTACTCGGCGGCTGGGAAGAACACCGCCATGAAGCGGCGCACCACCAGGTCATAAATTTTTTGCTCGGTCTCGGACAGGCCGCTGGGCGCTTGCAGCGTCGGGATGATGGCAAAGTGATCGCTCACCTTGGCGTTGTCAAAAATACGCTTGCTGGGACGGACGTAATTGCCTTGCAGCGCCGTGGAGGCGTGCGGTGCCAGGTGCTTCATGCCGCTGCCGGCCAGCATCTCGAAGGTCTGCTTCACCACCGGCACGTAATCTTCGGGCAGGGCGCGCGAGTCGGTTCGCGGGTAGGTCAAGGCTTTGTGGCGCTCGTACAGGCTTTGCGCGATGGATAGCGTGGTCTTGGCGGAAAAGCCAAACTTGCCGTTGGCCTCGCGCTGCAGGCTGGTCAAGTCGAACAGCAGCGGTGATACCTGCGTGGTGGGCTTGCTTTCTTCGGTGACCGTGGCCTTTTGGCCGCGCACGGCGTCGGCAATGGCCTGGGCTTCGCGCTGGGTCCAGACGCGGTCGGCCTTGAGTTCGGCATCGACCTCTTCATTGCCCGCTGCTGCATTGGCTGCTGCCTTCTTCCACTTCGGGTCAAACCATTTGGCCGGGTAGTCGCCCGCCTGGGCGCCAAAGGTGGCGTGAATTTCCCAGTAGTCGCGGCTGATGAACTTGCGGATTTTTTCCTCGCGCTCCACCACCACCGACAGGGTGGGGGTTTGCACCCGGCCCACGGTGGTCAGAAAGAAGCCGCCGTCGCGTGAGTTGAACGCCGTCATGGCGCGCGTGCCGTTGATGCCGACCAGCCAGTCGGCCTCAGAGCGGCAACGCGCGGCATCGGCCAGCGGCAGCATCTGGGCGTTGGTGCGCAAGGCCCCAAAGCCGTCGCGGATGGCTTGCGGCGTCATCGACTGCAACCACAGACGGCTCACGGGTTTGCCCAGCGGCTTGGCGCCGCCGGCGTATTGTTCGATTAAACGGAAAATCAGCTCGCCCTCGCGGCCCGCATCGCAGGCGTTGATGAGTTGGTCCACGTCCTTGCGCTTGGCCTGTTTGACGACGGCGTTGAGCCGGGTCTTGGTCTTGTCCATCGGCTTCAGGTCGAAGTACGGCGGAATCACCGGCAGGTTGGCAAAACTCCACTTGCCGCGTTTGACGTCGAACTCTTCAGGTGCCTGGATTTCGACCAGATGGCCGACGGCGCTGGTGACGACGTATTTGTCGTTCTCGAAATGTTCATCGAATTTGTCGAACTTGCCGGCCACGGGCGTGAGCGCCTTGACGATGTCTTGCGCGACGGACGGTTTCTCTGCAATGACTAATGTTTTCATCTGACTACAATCCATTTTCTCGCGGGCGCTCAGGCGCACGCACATGCACGTGGGCACGCACACACGCGCCCATACGAGTTCACCATACCAAATTTTTCGCCGTGTCCCAAAAACCCTCCTCGCCGTCCCATCGCCGCATTCAAACCCGCCGCTCTGGTGTGCACGGCAAAGGCGTGTTTGCCGTGCAGGACATTGCCGAGGGCGAGACGCTGATTGAATACGTGGGCGAGATCATCAGCTGGGCCGAGGCGCAGGCGCGTCATCCGCACGACCCCGAACAACCCAACCACACCTTTTATTTTCACATCGACGAGCACCGCGTGATCGATGCCGTGGTGGGCGGCAACTCCTCGCGCTGGATCAACCACTCGTGCCATCCCAACTGCGAAGCCGACGAGCAGGACGGCCGCATCTTCATCAAGGCCTTGCGCAATATTCCGGCTGGTGAAGAACTCAACTACGACTACGGCCTGATCATCGACGAGCGCTACACCGCCAAACTCAAGGCCGAGTACCCGTGCTGGTGCGGCGCCAAAAACTGCCGCGGCACGCTGCTGGCGCCCAAGCGCGGTCGCAGCTAAGGGGTGACCATGAACAGCCCCATTCACTGGCAAGCCGAAGCCATCTGGGAGGCCATTGCGCCTGTGTTGCCCGGCTTCAGCGTTGAAGTGTTGCCGCAGATTGACTCCACCAACACCGAGTTGATGCGCCGCGCCCGCGCTGGCCAGTTGGAGCCGGTCTTGCTGGTGGCTGAGCAGCAAACCGCAGGGCGTGGCCGGCTGGGGCGGCAATGGTTCAGCGAGGCGCAGGGACCAACCGCTGCGCCGGGCCGCGCCGCAGACGACCTGGCCAGCGGGGGGGCTTTGACTTTCTCCCTGGGCTTGCCCTTGGCGCCGCGCGACTGGTCGGGCCTGTCGCTGGCCGTCGGTGTCAGTGTGGTGCAAAGCCTGCACCCCGCTTTGCAGTTGAAATGGCCCAACGATGTGTGGCTGCAGGAACGCAAGCTGGCGGGCATTCTGATTGAGACCGCCAGCCTGGGCGACGTGCGTTACGCCGTGGTGGGGGTGGGCATCAACATCAACCCGCGGGACGCCACCGGACTGGCCACGCCACCGGCCTGGTTGCGCGAGGTGTTGCCGGGCATGGATGCACCGCAGGCCTTGCTGCAGATTGCTGCACCGCTGGTCCAGGCCATTCAGATGTTCGAGGCGCACGGGTTTGCGCCGTTTCAAAGCCTGTTCAATGCGCGCGACGCGCTGAGGGGGCTGGAAGTCACGCTCAGTGACGGCATGAACGGTGTCGCGCAAGGCGTGGACAGCATCGGGGCTTTGCAGGTGCATACCGCCCAGGGTTTGAAAAAAGTCACCAGCGCCGAAGTCAGTGTTCGCCCCTTGCGTCCGCCGCCCTACGAGTTTTTGTAACCAGCCGTCTTCATCCATGTTGCGATTTTTTGTTCTCGCCCTGCTGCTCCTCAACGGTATTTATTTCGCCTGGTCCCACAGCCTGTTGCTGGGCCTGGGTTTGGGGCCGGTGCAGCAGTCCGAGCCCGAGCATCTGGCCAAGCAGATCAAGCCCGAGGCCTTGCGGCTGCTCAGCGCGCAAGAAGCCCGCCAGGAAGAAGCGCCGCCGCGTGTGACCCCGCCGCCTGTGTGTCTGCAGGCCGGTGTGTTTGATGAGGAACAAAGCGGGGCCTTGCGCCGTGCCCTGGAGGCGGGCTGGCCAGCGGGCTCCTGGGTGCTGGATGCGGTTGGTGAGCCGGCACACTGGATTGTGTACATGGGCAAATTCGCCAACCCCGATGCATTGGCTAAAAAGCGTGCAGAACTGGCCTCCTTGAACCTGAAGTTTGAGCCCTTGACCAACTCTTCTCTGGGCCTGGGGCTGTCATTGGGCGGGTTTGATACCAAAGCGGCGGCCCAGGCGGCGCTGGAGGTTTTGAGCCGGCGAGGTGTGCGCACGGCCCGGGTGGTGCAGGAGCGAGAGGAAGTGCGCGGCACCCTGCTCAAGTTGCCAGCGGTTGATGACGCCTTGCGGGCTCGCATCAATGACCTGAAACCGGCTTTGGCCGGCAAGACCTTGAGCTATTGCCGCTGAACCCAGGTTCTGAAGCTACACCACCAGAGCGGTATCGCTCGCCGTTTCAGCCGTGAAACGCACGCTGAAACGCGCACCGGGCGGAACATGGCCCGGTCGGGTGTCTTCCATGGCCACGGTGGCATGGTGTTGATGGGCGATTTCCATCACGATCGGCAAACCCAGGCCCGAGCCATCGACTTCCGTGCCCAGGGCACGGTAGAAGGGCTGAAAAATCAACTCCCGCTCGGCTTCGGGCACGCCGGGACCCGAGTCTTCCACTTGCAGCACCAGGGCCTTGCCGAAGGGGTCGGTGAGCACCCGGGCCGTGATCACGCCCGGTTTTTCGACGCTGGAAGGGGTGTAGTTGATGGCGTTGATCAGCAAGTTGCGGATCAGTTCCGAGATCAGAGTGGGGTTGCCCACCAGTTGACCCCCGTCGGTGCCCGGTTGGGTGCCTTCGTAACCCAGGTCAATGTGTTTTTCGATCGCGCGCGGCACGCAGTCGCGCACCACCGACATGGTCAGGTCGGCCAGATCACAGCTGGTGTGCGGCATGGCCGAACCGCTGCTTTCCGCCCGCGCCAGCGACAGCAGCTGGTTGACGGTGTGGGTCGCCCGGATGCTGGACCGGCCAATCTGGCGCAGCGAATGCTTCAGCTCCTCTTTGTTGGCGCCTTCGCGCTGCGCGATGTCCGCCTGCATGCGCAAGCCCGCCAGCGGGGTCTTGAGTTGATGGGCGGCGTCGGCCAGAAAGCGTTTCTGGGTGGCAATCGAGTCCTTGAGCCGCATCAAGAGATCGTTGACCGAATACACCAGCGGCGCCACTTCCAGTGGCACGGCTTGCGCGTCAATCGGGCTCAAGTCATCGGATTTGCGGGCGCGGATGCGTTCTTCAAGCTGGCTCAGCGGTTTGATGGCCTGCACCAGCGCCAGCCATACCAGCAGCACCGCCAGCGGCAGGATGACAAATTGCGGCAGCATCACGCCCTTGACAATCTCCGTGGCCAAGACCGAGCGCTTTTCCATGGTCTCCGCCACCTGCACCAGCACCGGTTTGGCACCCGGCAGGGCCAGTTTGACCCAGGTATAGGCCACCTTGACGTTGCTGCCGTGCACCTCATCGTCGCGAATCCGCACTTCGCCAAAAACGGGTTTTTCGTCTTCCGGCGGCAGGGGCAGATCCCGCTCGCCGCTCAGGAACTCGCCGCGCGCGCCCAGCACCTGGTAGTACACCGTGTCCGAGTCATCGGCGCGCAGCAACTGGCGGGCCGGCAAAGGCAGGTTGAATTGCACCCGGTTGTTGCTGACGGTCACCAGTTGCGCCAGCGCCCCCACGTTGTATTCGAGCGCCCGGTCAAACGGCTTGCCGGCAATGCCCTGGGCGACCAGCCAGGTCAGCACCAGGCTGACGGGCCACAGCAGCAGCAGGGGCGTGAGCATCCAATCCAGAATTTCGCCGAACAGGGAGCGCTGCTCCCGGTGAAAAATATTCATGGAACGGAAATCAGATCAGCGGCAGCACAGAACATGCCGCCGTGACCCGTGTGGAGGGCATGTCTCTATCCAGGTATTTTCTCCAGGCAATAACCCAGGCCCCGAACCGTGGCGATGCGGACCGGGCCTTTTTCGATTTTCTTGCGCAGGCGGTGGATGTAGACCTCAATCGCGTTGTTGCTCACTTCTTCACCCCATTCGCACAGCCGTTCCACCAACTGGTCTTTGCTCACCAGGCGGCCGGCGCGCTGCAGCAGCACTTCGAGCAAGCCCAGTTCGCGCGCGGACAGTTCGACCATGACGCCGTCGATGGTGGCGACGCGGCCGGACTGGTCGTAGATCAGCGGGCCGTGTTTGATGGTGCTGCTGGCTGTGCCCATGCCGCGCCGGCTCAGGGCGCGCACCCGGGCTTCCAGCTCCTGCAGGCTGAAGGGCTTGGCCATGTAATCGTCGGCCCCGTAGTCCAGGCCTTTGACGCGTTCTTCCACGCTGTCGGCTGCGGTCAGGATCAGCACCGGCAGGGAAGAGCCGCGAGCGCGCAGCTTTTTCAACACTTCCAGTCCGTGCATTTTGGGCAGGCCGAGGTCCAGAATCAGCAAGTCGAATTCGGTGTTGGTCATGAGTGCGGCATCGGCTTCGGAACCGCTGGCGACATGGTCCACGGCGGCACCTGAACTGCGCAGCGTACGCAACAGGCCATCGGCCAAAACCTGGTCATCTTCTGCAATCAGAATTCGCATGTTGTCTCCTTGGTGGACGAAGGCCGTGAGGCGGCATTCGATTTTTTTGTAATTCTAGGCCTACACGCACATGCGGCAATTGACGATTGACACTCAGGCTGCATATGCTTCCAGACCGATGGCAATCACGGTTGCCACCTCGGGACCGATCGCCGCACGAAGCTCATCTTCCGCTTGCGCCACGGCTTTCTGAAAGGCCTGCAGCCAGGCCAGGCCGATCGAGGTGAACACAATGCGCCGGGCGCGGGCATCGCGCGCGTCATCCAGCCGGGTCACCAGGCCCCAGGCCTCGCACTGGTCCACCAGCTTGCCCATGGCCTGTTTGCTCATGCCGGCGCGTTGCGCCAGATCGGTCAGGCGCGAACCCTCCAGCGCCAGATGGCGCGTGATGTGGATGTGCGAGGCGCTCAAGCTGCCGCGTGCCGCCAGGTTGGACAGCGCCAGCGGCACGTCTTCGTTGCGGGCCATCAGGGCCAGCACCCGGGCATCAAAACGCTGCAAGGCCAGCGTCATCCAGTGGCCCAGGTGCGCCTGGCGCCAGCCGTCATTGGAGGGGATGTCAGACATGGGCAAATGGTAAGCCAAATTGACTAAAAAATCTGTTTACAGATTTAAAGGATGCGCTAAACTACTGTTTAAGCATCCAGCCTGTTATTAAAACCAGAGGGTGCGCTCAATTTAACCTGTTGATATTCAAGGAGAATTTCATGGACGCACCCGTCAAAGCCCTCAGCCCCGTCAATAGCGAAAAAGCCAAAGCCCTGCAAGTGGCGCTGGCCCAGATTGAAAAACAGTTCGGCAAGGGCACCATCATGCGCCTGGGCGAAGGCGAGGTCATTGAAGATATTCAGGTCGTTTCTACTGGTTCGCTCGGGCTGGACATTGCTTTGGGCGTCGGCGGTTTGCCGCGCGGCCGGGTGGTCGAAATCTACGGCCCGGAATCGTCGGGTAAAACCACCTTGACGCTGCAGGTCATCGCCGAAATGCAAAAGCAGGGCGGCCAATGCGCCTTTGTGGACGCCGAACACGCGCTGGACATCCAGTATGCGCAAAAGCTGGGCGTCAACCTGCAGGATTTACTGATCAGCCAGCCCGACACCGGCGAGCAGGCGCTGGAAATTGTGGACAGTCTGGTGCGCTCGGGCGCGGTGGACCTGATCGTGGTGGACTCGGTCGCGGCGCTGACGCCCAAAGCCGAGTTGGAAGGCGAAATGGGCGACTCCTTGCCCGGTTTGCAGGCGCGTTTGATGAGCCAGGCCTTGCGCAAGCTCACCGCCCACATCAAGAAGACCAATTGCATGGTGATCTTCATCAACCAGATCCGCATGAAGATCGGCGTGATGTTCGGCTCGCCCGAGACCACCACCGGCGGCAATGCGCTGAAGTTTTACGCTTCGGTGCGCTTGGACATTCGGCGTACCGGCACCATCAAGAAAGGTGACGACGCCATTGGCAATGAAACCCGCGTCAAGGTGGTCAAGAACAAAGTGGCGTCGCCGTTCAAGACGGCCGAGTTCGACATCCTGTTCGGCGAAGGCATCAGCCGCCACGGGGAAATCATCGACATGGGCGTGACTGCCAATATTCTGGACAAATCCGGCGCTTGGTATGCCTACAACGGCGAAAAAATCGGGCAAGGCCGCGACAACGCCCGAGAGTTCTTGCGTGAAAACCCGGCCTTGTCGATTGAGATTGAAAACAAGGTGCGCTTGTCCCTTGGCATTCCGCTGTTGCCCGGTGCCACGCCAGAAGCTGCCGAGAATGAAGCAAAAGCCAAATCTTCAAGCAAAAAAGCACTCTAGCCCGTGTGCAGCAAGCGTGAGCAGCTATTAAAAACAGAGCGTACTTGCACTGACGCTGGCTGCTGAAAATTTTGTGAACGGATCAATTCATGTCGTTTACCCAACCCTCCCTCAAAGGTCGTGCCTTGCGGCTGCTCAGCGGGCGCGAACATTCGCGTGCCGAGCTGGAGCGCAAGCTCCAGGGCTTTGAGGAAGAGCCCGGCACGCTGGTCCGGGCGCTAGATGAATTGCAGGCCAAAGGCTTCATCAATGAGGCGCGGGTGATCGAGTCGGTGCTGCACCGCCGCGCTGCCAAATTGGGGACGTCCCGCATCAAGCAGGAATTGCAAGGCAAAGGACTGGACCCTGAGGCTGTGAGCGAGGCCTTGGCGGGCTTGAAAGCGACCGAACAGGCGCGGGCACAGGAAGTCTGGTGCAAAAAATTCGGCACACCGCCAGCGGACGCCCAAGCCGCTGCAAAGCAGATGCGCTTTTTGGCGGCGCGCGGATTTGGCGGGGAAGTGATTCGGAAAGTGGTGGCGGGCGGCTCAGATGACTAATTTATAGCCAAATTAGGCTGTAGCCCCCGTCCAACAAGCGCAAGTAGCTATAAATACTATAGCAATCGCTGGCGTCTACAGCCCCAGCATCAGTTTCAGGTTTTGTACGGCGGCACCGCTGGCGCCTTTGCCCAGATTGTCCAGACGCGCCACCAGCACGGCGTGGCTGAAGCCATCTTGTGCGCCGTCATTGGCGAACACGCGCAGTTCCATCTTGTTGGTGTCGGCCAGCGCCACGGCATCGAGTTTGTTGTCGGGTGTGGCGGACGGCACGCTGACCCATTCACTGCCCGCGTAATGCTTCGCCAGCGCCTCGTGCAGGTCGTGCGCGGTGGGTTGACCCGGCAACAGGTCCAGGTGCAAGGGCAGTTGCACCAGCATGCCTTGCTTGAAATTGCCGACCGAGGGAATGAACACAGGGCGGCGCGTCAGGCCGGTGTAGGCCATGATTTCCGGCAGGTGCTTGTGCTTCAAGCCCAGGCCGTACAGTTCAAACGCGGGCGCTTCGCCTTTTTCATAGGCTTCGATCATGGGTCGGCCGCCGCCCGAGTAGCCGCTGACGGCCGGCAAGGTGAGCGGAAAATCCTTCGGAATCAGCCCGGCATCCACCAGCGGGCGAATTAGCGCAATGGCGCCGGTGGCGTAGCAACCCGGATTGGCGACGCGGCGCGATTGGGCGACCGCTTCTTTTTGCCCCGCCATCAGCTCAGGAAAGCCGAATACCCAGCCCGGCGCGATGCGGTGGGCGGTGGAGGCATCAATGATCTTGGGGCCGATTTGGCCGGTCGTCTTCGCGGTCTCATCGATCATGGCGACGGATTCAATCGCGGCATCGTCGTGCAGGCAGAGCACGACCAGATCCACCTGAGCCATTAGGGCGCGCTTGGCGGCAGCATCTTTGCGTAGTGCGGGGGCGATGCTGATTAATTCGATGCCGGGCATGGTTTGCAGGCGTTCGCGAATTTGAAGACCCGTGGTGCCGGCTTCGCCGTCAATGAAAATTTTGTGCATGGCTGAGGCTCTTCGTCAGTTTCAATTCAGATGGTCGTTTGATAATTATGAATTATGTTGGCGACGCGCAGTATGTATATTGGTGCATCGCAGCATGATACAGTTCGCAGTTGCATTGTCCAGTGCCCGCCGCAGAGCAGTTGAGCTGTGCGGCCGGTTAAAAAACCACCCCTCCTGAGAGTGTCCTCATGAAGATTCACGAATACCAAGGCAAGGAAATCTTGCGCCAAGCTGGTGTACCGGTGCCACGCGGCATTCCGGCATTCACCGTTCAAGAAGCGGTGGAAGCCGCTCAAAAACTGGGCGGCCCGGTTTGGGTCGTCAAGGCACAAATTCATGCGGGTGGCCGTGGCAAGGGCGGCGGTGTCAAGCTGGCTCGCTCGATTGAAGATGTCAAGAAAATTGCTGGTGAAATTTTGGGCATGCAGCTCATCACCCACCAAACTGGCCCAGAAGGCCAGAAAGTCCGCCGCCTGTTGATCGAAGACGGCGCCGACATCAAAAAAGAATACTACGTGTCCGCCGTGACCGACCGTGCTTCGCAGCGCGTCGCCATGATCGTCTCCTCTGAAGGTGGCATGGACATCGAGGAAGTGGCTCATTCCACACCCGAAAAAATCCTGACCGAAATCGTTGATCCAGCGACGGGTCTGACTGATGTGCAAGCCAAGAAACTGGCCGACGCCATTGGCGTGCCTGCCGGCTCTACCGCTCAAGCGGTGGACGTGCTGCAAAAGGTCTACAAGGTGTACATGGATACCGACGCTTCGTTGGTCGAAATCAACCCCATGATCCTCGAAGGCAACGGCGGCATCAAAGCCATTGACGCGAAGTTCAACTTTGACGCCAACGCCCTGTTCCGTCACCCAGAAATCGTGGCTTACCGCGATCTGGACGAAGAAGATCCGGCTGAAGTCGAAGCCAGCAAGTTTGACCTGGCTTACATCAGCCTGGACGGCGACATCGGTTGCCTGGTCAACGGTGCCGGTTTGGCCATGGCCACCATGGACACCATCAAGTTGTTCGGCGCTGAGCCAGCCAACTTCCTGGACGTGGGCGGCGGTGCCACCCCCGAGAAGGTCACGGAAGCCTTCAAGATCATGTTGAAGAACCCCAAGGTCAAGGCCATTCTGGTCAACATCTTCGGCGGCATCATGAAGTGCGACACCATCGCCACCGG
>JAZKHK010000082.1:0-18902 GCA_040385425.1 Pseudomonadota bacterium
CCGAATCAAAATGCAAATGTGAAGAAAGCCGGGCATCAGCAGCCTGCTTCTGAGCTACCGCTTGCGCCATCGGCGAGCGGCATAAATTGCCCATGCAAATCATCAACAGTTTTGTTTTGGTGCCGGAGTCCATCTTGCAGAACATACATAGATTTTATTGAGGGAAATATCGAATTTATCAATTCAAGGCAAGGCAGGAGAACCGAAGATGAAACAAAAAATGTATTTTTATTCTGTTTGCAACCCCCACAACGCGGTCAAAAGTTGAATGAAAAAATCACGTCCGCCCAGTGCAAAAAGGCTTTTGCACCAATCACTTCGAAAAATATTTTCCTACTTTCCGCGGTCGGTCCGATTTTCCGTTTACAGGTCTTTTATTGATTGCGACCCCAAACCGGACCCCCGTCTTGTCCTCAAGATAGCCGAGACAAAGGAAGAGTTGGAAGCGTGTTTCAAACTCCTTCATGATGCTTATGTTGGCAGCGGGTTCATGCAGCCTTCCCCCTCTGGCATGCGTATCACCATTTACCATGCGCTGCCGACTACAACCACGCTCTGCGCCAAATTCGATGGAGAGGTCGTCGGTACGATTTCCCTGATTCGTGAAAGTGTTTTTGGATTCCCCCTGCAGGCCATTTTTGACTTGCAGGATGTCCGCCAGAAAAAAGGGCGAATAGCAGAAGTGTCAGCCCTGGCCGTGCATGAGAAATTCAGGAATACAGGCGGAACCATCCTGTTCCCTCTGATGAAATTCATGTATGAGTACTGCACCAATTACTTTGATACTCGGCACCTTGTGATCGCTGTCAATCCCAATCGGATTGAAATGTATGAATCTCTTTTGTTCTTTGAACGGCTGGCGGAGAACACGGTAGAAAACTACGATTTCGCCAATGGTGCACCCGCGGTTGGCGCTTCTGTCGATCTGTATATCGCGCCTGAAATTTTCAAGCATGTCTATGGACGAAAACCCAGGCGGAAAAATCTCTATCAGTATTTCATGAGAACCAAGTTGCGAAATATTGTGATGCCTGGCCGGCGCTATTTCACGACGAATGATCCTGTGATGACGCCGGATCTGCTTGATTATTTTTTCAACCAATGCACGCATACTTTTGAAAACCTTGATGAAAGAGACAAGGGGCTTCTGCATTCCATCTATAACCTGCCTGAATACAAAGCGATATTGCCGAAAGTTGCGCCCGACGCCAATATCCAGATACGTCAACGTGAACATCAACGGTACTCGCTCAAATGCCCCGGCAGTTTCTCCATCACGGATGCTGATAAGTCCGCCCTTTATGACTTGCGCGTAGTAGAGCTTTCCGATAACGGATTTCTAGCCCACTCCAAAGTACAACTGCCGCCCAATGTTTGGGGAGAAGCCATCGTTCAATTAGGGCGAGAGGAGAAGTCGGTTATCAAAGCCATGGTGGTCCATGGCAATCACCACAAGCCTTATGGGTTTTATGGCTTCAAACTGGCTGACCCCGACTTGCCGTGGCGAAAGCTGGTGGGCGTGCTGAAGGCTGGCACAACGCATGAAGACATGGGCAACGCCACCCAATTTTTGCCAGATTGAGAGATTCAATTTCCTTGAGAAATATCAATTTGCTTTGAGTGACACAACGCACACTACAAGCCAATGAGTCGTTTATGGCCGGTTATCCAGATGCATGAGTCATCTTTTGGTCAAACGAATTCATTCAACTTGTACAGGGGAATGCGCTGTGAAACGGTTTTATATCACTGTCAAAATGACGCTCATTGGGCTTGGACTGGGCTTGCTGGCCAGTCTGATTTCTGGATGCGCCGGGTACTCTTCCGCTTATCCTTCCGCCCCCGTGGCCGCTGCAACGCCGGATTACAACTATGTAATTGGCCCCGGGGATATGCTCAACATCAGCGTATGGCGCAATCCTGAGCTGTCCATGACGGTTCCGGTTCGTCCTGACGGGAAAGTGTCAACCCCGTTGGTGGATGAACTCGTAGCCCAGGGAAAAACGTCCGTCGAGATCGCGCGTGACGTGGAAAAGTTATTGGGTAAATTAGTCCGCGACCCGATCGTGACGATTATTGTCACCAGTTTCATTGGCCCTTACAGTGAACAGATTCGTGTCGTCGGTGAGGCTGCCAAACCTCAAGCCTTGCCTTACAAGCAAAAAATGACGGTGCTTGATGTGATGATTGCGGTCGGGGGCTTGACGGACTTTGCCGATGGTAACGGAGCCTCTATTACCCGCGCTTCCGAGGGGGGGCAGCGGTATTCCGTGCGCCTTAAAGACCTCATCAAGCGAGGCGACATTTCCGCGAATGTGGAAATGAAACCGGGTGACATCCTCATCATCCCTCAAGGCTGGTTCTAGCACTGCCTTCTTGTTTTTGCTTCGCTTGGCGAAGGCGTTTGCAACGCCCTGGCTTTCACCCTAATCAAAAAGACTGAACCCATGGATGAACTGATTGGCCAAATATCCACCATTGCCAAAGGCATGTGGAAGCACCGCTGGTTGGGGCTGATCGTGGCTTGGCTGGTGACCGGAATTGGAACGGTCGTCGTGCTTTCGGTGCCTGATAAATATGAGGCAACGGCGCGTATTTTTGTCGATACGCAATCCATTTTGAAGCCCTTGATGTCGGGCCTGGCGGTGCAGCCCAATGTAGACCAGCAAGTGGTGATGTTGAGCCGCACACTCATCAGTCGTCCTAATGTCGAAAAGCTGATTCGCATGGCCGATCTTGATTTGAAAAGTGAATCCAAAGAGGCGCAGGAAGCCTTGATTGACAAGCTGATGAAGACGCTTGAAATCAAGAACTTGGGGAGAGACAACCTTTATGTCCTGTCATACCGTGACTCAAGTCCCGAAAAGGCAAAAAGAGTTATCCAGTCCCTGGTCTCAATTTTTGTCGAATCCAGCCTGGGCGATACCCGCAAGGACTCCAATACGGCCAGAAAGTTTATTGATGAGCAAATCAAGGTTTACGTGACGAAGCTGGAGGAGGCTGAAAAACGCTTGAAAGAGTTCAAGATAAAAAACATTGAGCTTCAAAGCGCTGACGGGACGGACATGGCAGGGCAGATAAATGCCGTGAGCGGCCAGTTGAGTCAGGCCCGCCTGGAATTACGCGAGGCTGAAAATGCACGTGATGCCGCGCTCAGGTCGCGCCGCCTCATGCAAGATTCCACCATGGCAGTCGCGACGCCTGAGATTGATGGTCGGCTTGACGCGCAGAAGCGCAATCTCGATATGCTTTTGCAGCGATTTACGGAAGAGCATCCGGATGTTGTCAGTGCCAAACGCTTGATTCAAGAGCTTGAGGCGACCAAACAGAAAGAAGTTCAAGAGTTGCGCAAGGCCGCGATGGCCAACCCCGCTGCGGCGTCCACCAATAATCTGGCCTATCAGGAACTCAATCGCCTGCTCTCTGCTTCAGAGGTGCAAGTCGCTTCACTGCGAGCAAGAGTTGGTGAGTATGAAATGCGTTTCCAAAAGGCGCGCGAGAAGCTGAAAACTGCGCCGCAGATTGAAGCTGAATATGCGCAATTGAACCGTGACTACGACATCAATAAAAAGAACTATAACGATCTCGTTTCCAGAAGAGAGTCCGCCGCACTATCAGGTGATCTGGAGAATGCGGCTGGTGTTGCGGACTTTCGTTTGATTGACCCGCCGCGCGCATCCCCTACGCCGGTGGCGCCTAACCGGTTGTTGCTATTGCCACTTGCTTTGCTGGCAGCGGTAGGTGCCGGTCTTGCTGTCGCCTTTATTGCCAGTCAATTGCGCGCCGTTTTTATAGATGCGCGCTCCCTGCGGGATGCCGTCGGTTTACCCTTGCTTGGCATTGTTACCTTGGTGATGGGTGAAGACGCGGTGCTGAAAGAAAGATCTGATCTTAAAAAGTTCCTCGCTGCTTCCGGTGGATTGGTTGGCGTTTTCCTGATCGGAATGCTTGCCTTTTCCTTGCTATCCAGACAGGTAGGGTGAATAACACTATGAATAGTTTGATCGAACAAGCCGCGCAACGCCTGGAGCAGCTTCGTCAAGCGGGTGCTGACATGCCTGCCATGCCGGCTTTGACGCCCGTTGGCGCGGCGCCCCGACAACCGGCCCCTTCTGCGCCTTCTTCGCAGTCACGGCGCATTGAGATTGATCTGGATGCGCTGTCTGCGGCGGGCATTGTCAGTCCCAATGCACCACGCTCACAAATAGCGGATCAGTTCCGGGTCATCAAGCGGCCACTGATCAGCAATGCCATGGGAAAAGGCGCTTCCATCATCGCCAATGGCAACCTGATCATGGTGACCAGCGCGTTGCCGGGCGAAGGGAAAACCTTTACGGCGATCAACCTGGCGATGAGCATTGCCACGGAGTTGGACAACACGGTCATGCTGGTGGATGCTGATGTTGCTCGACCCTCTGTCATGGATGTTCTGGGGCTGTCCAAAGGTCCGGGTTTGCTCGATCTGGTGCTTGATGAATCCAAGGATTTGTCAGACATGCTCTTGAAGACAAACATCGACAAGCTCACCATATTACCCAGCGGAACACCGCATGCGCGCGCGACCGAGCTGTTGGCCAGCGATGCCATGATCCGGTTGTTGAATGACATGGCCAAGCGCTATGCCGATCGCATCATCATTTTTGACTCGCCGCCGCTTCTTCTTGCCACAGAGTCTCCTGTCCTGGCCTCGCACATGGGGCAGATTGTGATGGTGGTTCAAGCTGAAAAAACCTTGCAATCTGATGTTGCGCACGCTTTGTCAACGATCGAAGCATGCCCTGTCAAATTGATGTTGCTGAATCAGGTGAAAACCATTTCCAAGGGGAGATATACAGATGGCTACGGATATGGGTACGGCTATGCACAGCAACCCGCCTGATCGGCTCGGTCCTCAAGTCGGTCATGATGAGTAGTTCTTTCTCCCGTCAATCTTGTCGAATCATTCGTGCTGCTGGAGTTCCTGCGGCAGGGTTGCTTGCTCTTGCCTCGGTGGGTGCTTCTGCTCAAGAGGTGCTTTTGGAGGGCGCTCCGAGACCATCGTTTGTCATTGTTCCTCGGGTGTCAATCACCGAAACATTAACGGATAACGTGAGCCTTTCCCAAGTGAATCAGCAGTCCGATCTGATCACCGAGATAAGTCCCGGAATCCATATCAGCAGTGAAGGCGGTCGCGTCAAGGGCTACTTTGACTATGCTGCCAGTGAAATTCTGTACGCTAAAAACTCATCGTCTCGCCGAACCCGGAATGCGCTGAACACCCTGGCGACGCTGGAGGCTGTTGACAATTGGGCGTATATCGATTTCAGTGGGTCTATTTCGCAGCAAGATATTTCGGCCTTTGGCACGCAGTCCATCAATAACTCATCGATTAACGCCAATCGAACCGAGGTTTCCAGCTACCGGATTTCACCTTATGTGCGTGGCCATATGGGTGATATGGCCGACTATGAGGCGCGCTACAGCCAGGGGACCATCAACAACGAGGGGGGCGTTGGATCAAACGCGACTACGACGGAGGGGCTTGTCAGACTCTACGGGAATAGTTCTTTCAGCAAGCTGGGTTGGTCGGCAGACGCCAGCCAGCAAAGTATTGATTACAGCGCCGGTCGTCGCACTGAGTCTGACCGATTAAACCTAGGTTTGTCTTATTTGATCACGCCTCACATCAGAGTGCATGCCAATGGCGGCCGTGAATCCAATAACTACACAAGTTTCGACAAGCAAAGCTATGGCACAAGCGGCTTTGGGGTGAGTTGGTCGCCCTCGGAGAGGACGCAGTTCTCTGCCTCGCGGGATCAACGCTCATTCGGCGACGCTCATAGCGTCAGTTTTGAGCACTGGACGGCCCGCACCGCCTGGAGCTTTACCGATACAAAAGATATTTCAGTCACCCCCAATCAGACCGGTATTGCAAGTCTGGGCTCCGTCTACAGCATTTTGTTTAACCAGTTTGCATCATTCGAGTCCGATCCCGTTGCCCGTGCGCAATTGGTCAATGCATTTTTACAAGCCAATGGTGTTAATCCCAATGCAATTCTTGTGAGCAGTTTTTTGACATCTGCGGTTACTTTGCAACGGCGACAAGACTTGTCGTTCACCTTGCGTGGTGTGCGAGATACCATCATTTTTCTTGCCACGCGAAGCGAGAGCACAAGACTGGACATGGTGACAACGGCTATTGATGATTTCAGTTCGTCATCCTTGGTCAATCAGCGTGGTTTCAGTGCCAATTATGTGCACCGGCTGTCGCCCAACTATTCGTTAAGTGTTCTTGCCTCGCAGCAAGAAACATCGGGCACATCAAGCCTGCAAAACTCAACCCTGCGATTGCTCAACATGACCGTTACCGGCAAAGTGGGGAAGAAATCCTCCGCCTCGGTTGGCGTGCGTCGTGTTGTCTCCAGCAGCAGTTCGGCTCCCTATGCCGAAACTGCTGTCTTCGCCAGTTTGACTGTCCAGTTCTGAACCATGTATGAAGCTTTTTACGGGTTAAGCAGCAAGCCTTTTCAGCTTAATCCTGATCCGGGTTTTTATTTTGGCAGCAAGCAGCATCGGCGGGCTAAAGCCTATCTGGAGTACGGCGTGCAACGAAACGAAGGTTTCATTGTCATTACTGGCGAAGTGGGCGCGGGTAAGACCACCATTGTGCGAGGACTGCTCGCCAGTCTGGATCCCGGCAAGGTGGTTGCCGCCAATCTTGTCACTACGCAACTGGATGCAGAAGACACATTGCGTATGGTCGGAGCGGCCTTCGGCGTGCGTGTTAAAGATGTTTCAAAAGCCGATGTTCTGATGGCGCTGGAGGCCTATCTGGTCAATGAGACAAGGCTGGGTAAGCGCTGCCTCCTGATTGTTGACGAAGCGCAAAACCTAACGGCCCGGGCGGTAGAAGAGTTGCGGATGTTGTCGAACTTTCAGTTTAATCAGCAAGCATTGCTACAGACCTTTCTGGTGGGGCAACCTGAATTTCGTGCCATTTTGCAAAGTCCGACCATGCAGCAGCTCCGGCAGCGTGTCACTGCGACCTGTCATATCGGGCCGTTGGATTTGAATGAAACTCAGGGCTACATAGAACATCGCTTGAAATGCGCAGGCGCCTCGGTTCGCCCTACGTTTGATGCTGCTGCTTTTGAAGCAATTTTCAAAGCCTCGGGAGGTATCCCTCGCCGTGTCAATCTGATTTGCGACCGTTTGCTACTGCTCGGATTTTTAGGTGACAAAGATGCCTTTGGTCTGGCTGACGTGAATGAAGTCATGCGAGAAATCAATGATGAATCGACTGTTCCTTCCCATAATGTTCAAGAGAACGTGGGTAGCTGGGATGAAGCGGTGGATATTGATCTCTCTAATTTGCAGGTTTCGTCCGAAGTTGCAGATGTCATGTCCACTCAACTTGAGGGCTTGAACATTGAGCAGTATGGTGGTCGCTTGAGGCGTGTGGAGGAAAGCATGCTTCGGCTGGAGCGAGTTAATCTGGAAATTCTCGGCATGCTGAAACAACTGGTCGGCGCTGTCAAAAAACCAAATCAGAACACCAATCAATGAGCATTCAGGCGGTATGACTTCCTCCCCCCTCATTAACGCATTGACGATTGATGTTGAAGACTACTTCCAGGTCTCCGCATTTGCGCCGCATATTGGACGCCTTGAATGGAATACCCGCGAATGCCGGATTGAGCGCAACATGAATTGCATTCTTGAAATGCTGTCACGTTGCGACATCAAAGCCACTTTTTTTACGCTGGGCTGGATTGCCGAGCGCTATCCCCAGTTGATACGCCAAATCGTGCAGGAAGGGCATGAGCTGGCCAGTCATGGCTATGGTCATGAGCGTGCCAGTGACCAGAGTGCAGAGTCATTTTTTTCTGACGTTCATCTCGCAAAAATTATTCTGGAAGATATATCGGGCAGCCGGGTGAATGGCTACCGAGCCCCCAGCTTTTCAATCGGCAAAAAAAATCTATGGGCTTTTGACTGCCTGACCAAGGCCGGCTATCGCTACAGTTCAAGTGTTTTTCCTATTCGTCACGATCACTACGGCATGCCGGATTCGCCGCGTTTTCCCTACGAAGTGCGTTCGGGCTTGTTGGAAATTCCGCTAACGACTTTTCGGGTATTCAATCGCAACTGGCCTTCCAGTGGCGGCGGGTACTTCAGGTTGTTGCCTTACGCGCTGTCACGCTGGATGCTCAGTCGGGTCAATACGGTGGACCATGAGGCTGGTGTCTTCTACTTTCATCCATGGGAGATTGACCCCGGGCAGCCCCGTATTGAAGGTATCAGCAACAAGACCCGCTTTCGGCATTACGTCAACATTGACCGCATGGAGGGTCGATTGAATCAGTTGTTGCGTGATTTCAGGTGGGGTCGCATGGACCATGTTTTCCTGGACAGATTTCCTGCGCATGTCGCTGTCGTCTGAGGCTTATATGTTGACCGTGAAGCATCTATCAATTCAGGACAGCGTAACAGCGGCGCGTTGGGATGAGTTCGTCATGGCGTGTCCGGAGGCTACTTTCTTCCATCGTGCCGGGTGGCAAAAAATCATGCGTGATGTCTTTCGCCATGACGCTTATTTTCTTTATGCCGAAGAGAATGGCCAGATTCAAGGGGTTTTGCCACTTGGCCATGTCAAAAGCTGGCTTTTTGGCAACTCGCTCACAGGTCTTCCTTTTGCGGTGTATGGCGGTATTGCAGCCCTTGGCGAACCGGCGGCAGATGCGCTGGAATGTGAAGCCCAGCAAATTGCCCGGCGTCTGGATGTCGCGCATCTTGAATGGCGCAACGTCAACCGCCGTCACACGGACTGGCCGACGCAAGACCTGTACGTGACTTTTCGAAAGGAAATTCTGGATGAGGAAGAGGCCAATATGCAGGCCATTCCCCGCAAGCAACGAGCCATGGTGCGCAAAGGAATCAAGAACGGACTTGTGAGTGAAATTGACAATGACGTAGACCAGTTTTTTGACCTCTATGCAGATAACGTTCACCGCCATGGCACGCCCGCGATGCCCAAAAAATATTTCAGGGCTTTGCGCGCGGAGTTTGGGCAAGACTGTGAAGTACTCACGGTTACCACCGCAGAAGGACGGCCTTTGAGCAGCGTGTTGAGCTTTTATTTTCGGGATGAAGTCATGCCTTACTACGCAGGCGACGATGCGTCCGCTCGTGATCTCGCTGCCAATGATTTTAAATACTGGGAGTTGATGCGCAGGGCCTGTGAACGTGGAATCAAGGTGTTTGACTATGGGCGCAGCAAGCAAGGCTCGGGCTCCTATTCGTTCAAGAAAAACTGGGGCTTTGAGCCCCAGCCGCTGCACTATGAGTATTGCCTCTACAAACGCGATGCCATTCCGCAAAACAACCCTGCCAATGCCAAATACAAGCTGCTGATTGAAGCCTGGCGCCGGATGCCCATTGCCATGGCCAATTGGTTGGGCCCTTATATCGTGCGCAACCTGGGTTGACATGGCGCATGGGAAATCTGCTTTACCTGGTGCATCGTTTGCCGTATCCCCCCAACAAGGGCGACAAAGTCCGGTCTTATCATTTGCTCAAGCATTTGTGCGCCAGGCATCGTGTTTTTTTGGGAACTTTTGTCGATGACCCTGAAGACGAAGCCTATATTGATCGTGTGCGCGAGATCTGCCCCGATCTGCATGTGGCGCGGATCAATCCGCCCCAAGCCAAGCTCCGCAGCCTCACCGGCTTGTTAACCAACCGGGCGCTCAGCTTGTATTACTACCAGAATGCCGGCTTGCAGACATGGGTTGAGCAAACGCTTGTTGAGGAGAAGATCGACGAAGTGGTCGTTTTTTCGTCCGTCATGGCGCAGTATCTTCAGGACATGCCCCGCGTCAGTATGCCGCCCTTGCTGGTCGATTTTGTCGATGTCGACTCCGCCAAGTGGACGCAATATGCGGCCAATCATCGCTGGCCTCTCTCCTGGCTGTACCGGCGAGAAGGGGAATGTCTTCTTGACTACGAACGAGTGGTGGCCGCTCGCGCGCAGAGGTCCTTTTTTGTGACTGAAAACGAAACGGCCCTGTTTCACCAGCTCGCCCCTGAATCGGCGCACCTTGTTGAAACCATGAGCAATGGCGTTGATGCGGATTACTTTGCGCCGGACCCGGCGTGCGTCTCTCCTTTTTCAGGGGACTCATCCAAGCCGGAACACATGGCGCTGGTGTTTACGGGGGCCATGGATTATTGGCCGAACATCGATGCCGTGATCTGGTTTGTTCGCGATATTCTTCCTGCATTACGCCAGACCTGGCCCGAGCTTCACTTTTATATTGTGGGACGCAGCCCTTCTTCCGCTGTCCAGGCGCTGGCGGGGGAGGGGGTTGTTGTCACGGGTACCGTTTCGGACGTTCGTCCCTATCTGCAGCATGCTTGCGTTGTCGTGGCGCCTCTGCGGGTTGCGCGCGGGATTCAAAACAAAATTCTTGAAGCGATGGCCATGGCCCGACCTGTGGTGGCCTCCCAGTCTTGTGTGGAGGCCATTGACGCGCAGACCGGCTGTGAACTTTTGTCGGCCGATACGGCGACAGATTTTGTCCGACAAATCAGCGTGTTGTTGCGGTTTCCTGAACGTGCTGCCGCCATGGGCCAGGCGGGCCGAAAAAGAGTGCAGGAAAAGTACAGCTGGTCAGCTCACTTGTCCAAGATTGACCGTTCTCTTGCAACAAATCTCGCCTTATGACGCTATCCGCTTCATCGGTTTCGTCCGTCCCGGTAGTCCAGCAAAAGCCATGGCACCAGGCCTTGCCGGTCTTTTTGCTGCTGATGGGATGGGTTATTTTTTTATACCGGGATACGGCCCGCGCCATCGTCACGATCTGGATGCGATCCGACACCTTCACGCATGGCTTCATGGTGCTCCCTATTGTGCTGTGGCTGGTATGGCGAAAGCGCAAAGTCTTGTCGCAACGGATACCGCAGCCCAATGTAAGAGGGGTGGCCTTGCTCGCCGGTGCCGCTTTTGTATGGCTGCTGGGGGATCTGGTTGCGGTCAATACATTAACTCAGTTGGCTTTTGTTGCCATGCTGGTTCTGCTGGTTTTGGTGGTTTTTGGTTCATCCGTCACTCGCGCCATTATTTTTCCATTGGGGTTCCTGTTTTTTGCCGTGCCTTTCGGTGAATTTGCCATGCCCCAGTTGATGGTGTGGACGGCTGACTTCACCGTGCTGGCGCTGCGATTGAGCGGAATACCCGTGTACCGCGAAGGCTTGCAATTTGTCATCCCCTCGGGAAACTGGTCTGTTGTTGAGGCCTGCAGCGGCGTGCGCTACCTGATCGCCTCCGTCACGGTGGGCACCTTGTTTGCTTACTTGAACTACCAGTCCATCAAGCGCCGCATCCTGTTTGTGATCGTTTCCTTGCTCGTTCCTATCGTTGCCAACTGGTTGCGTGCGTACATCATTGTCATGCTGGGCCATTTGTCTGGAAACAAGCTCGCTGCCGGGGTGGATCACCTGATTTATGGCTGGCTGTTTTTTGGCTTTGTCATCATGCTCATGTTCATGATTGGCGCGCGTTGGGCCGAGCCGGAAGCCAGCTCAAGCACTTCAAATCATGTGCAACTTCCTCGTGCTCCAACTAACTCATCTAGTCGTTTGGCGATGGTTGCCGCAGCGGTAGCGGTGGTTCTGACACTTCCTTTCATGGCCCGGTGGATCGTTGATCGGTCAGACAACGCAACCGTTCCGCAACTACTGGCACCCGCGGTTTTGTCCGATGGGTGGATGATAGTGCAAGAACCACTGGCCGACTGGCAGCCGGCCTTTCAGAATCCTTCGGCCCAGATGCATGTCACCTACCAGCGTGACGCTCATTCAGTGGGATTGTTCCTGGGGTATTACCGCCAGCAGGATTACAGCCGCAAATTGGTTAGCTCCGAGAATGTCCTGGTCAAGACCAAAGATCCGATGTGGGCCCAAGTTACCAAGGGAACGCAGAGGGTTCAATTCGGTGATCAAACCAGCGAGGTACGCACCGGGGAGTTGCGTAATTTGTCAACGACCGGACCACTGGCCGACGAACGCCTGACGGTGTGGCAAATCTATTGGGTTAACGGCACGCTGACCTCAAGCGACTCGCTGGCCAAAGCCTATGGTGCCTTGTACCGCTTGCTGGGTCGTGGCGATGATGCGGCGGTGATCATCCTGTACGCCTTGAAAGGCCCTGCGGGTGAGGGAGACCGCGTGCTCGATGAGTTCGTGCAAGCCAATGTCGCGGTCATTGATGGCCTGTTGAGAAAAACATGGATGCAACGGTAAGGATTGATATTTTTAAGGTAAATGGGCACGTAGCCCTTATGGTATGTGCATGGGGTGCTATGAAATGCATATCTGTGTGCCTCGAATCCCCAGGGGCCGCCCAAGGGCACGCATAAGTGCTGTGGCGTTGAGGGTTGACTGTTTCCGTAGGTCCAATAGCCAAATTCTAAAAAAGAGAAATTGACATGCTCAACGTTTTTTTCACCGTGGATGTTGAAGTCTGGTGCAAGGGGTGGCTCCATATTGACAAAAAATTTCCGGATGCCTTCCGTAAATATATCTACGGCCCCACCCCCCGAGGATGTTTCGGTCTCCCTTATCAGCTCGATGTCTTGAAGGATCATGGCCTCAAGGGCGTGTTCTTCGTTGAACCCCTTTTCTCGGCTCGCTTTGGCGCCCCCGCGCTGGCAGAGATCGTGGGGTTGATTCAAGACGCCGGCCAGGAAATCCAGCTTCATCTGCACCCGGAGTGGACAGATGAAGCACTCAAGCCGATTTTGAAAGACATGCAAGGCAAGCGGCAGCATCTGCGTTATTACTCGCTGGAAGAGCAGACGATTCTGATCGCAGAGGGGCTCAAACTCCTTGGGAACGCGGGGGTGCGTGATATCAATGCCTTTCGCGCCGGCAGTTTTGGGTTCAACGCAGACACCTTGAGTGCGCTGGCCGCCAACGGCATCACTTTTGACAGCAGTTACAACGCGAGCCTGTTCGGGCCGGACAGCGGTGTCCTGCCCGGAGTTACCGTGGTTGAACCCATTGAATGCCGAGGTGTTTACGAATACCCGATGACTGTCTTCAACGATGGCACCCGGTCCTTGCGCCATGCCCAGTTGACGGCCTGTTCATTCAGTGAAATGGAAGGCTTGCTTTGGCAGGCTTTGGATGCGGGGCGAAGTTCTTTTGTCATTCTTTCCCATAACTTTGAGCTTCTTAACAAGGCCAAGAACAGACCGGATGACGTGGTTGTCCAACGCTTTCAGCAACTGTGCGCCTTCCTCAGCAAAAACCGCAATTCATTTTGCGTGAGGGGGTTTCATGATCTCAAGCCGCAGGTCACGCAACGTCAGCCTGCGCCCCTGACCTCTCCCTTTTGGCGCACCGGGACGCGAATGATTGCGCAAGCCTACCGGGAAAGGCCCAGTTTTGCGTAACGCGATGACCCCGTCAAATTAGAAGCCGCCATGTTATTCAATTCCGCCGAGTTTCTGTTTTTGTTCTTGCCGGTGTTGCTGATCATCTTTTTTCAGCTGGGCCGCTACAGCCATCGTTTGGCTGCAACCTGGTTGACCGCAGGGTCTTTGTTTTTTTACGCTTGGTGGAATCCCGCTTATGTGGGCTTGTTGCTGGCCTCCATCGTTTTCAACTACATGGTGGGCTATGCACTCGCGCGGGGCCACGATGTCGGTTCATCCCGGCGCAAACGCTTGCTGGTTCTGGGCGTCAGTGGCGACCTGCTCTTGCTGGGGTACTACAAGTACGCCAATTTTTTCATTGACAGTCTGAACGGGACGGTGGGGACGTCCTACAGCCTGGCGTCAATCATTCTGCCTTTGGGCATCTCGTTTTTCACATTCACGCAGATCGCTTTCCTGGTCGATGCCGCCCGTGGTCACGCCAAAGAAATTGATTTCATTCACTACAGTCTGTTCGTCACCTATTTCCCGCATCTGATCGCCGGACCGGTGTTGCATCACAAAGAAATGATGCCGCAATTCAAGCAGGCCACGACCTATCGTTTCAACACAGAGTTCTTGACCGTTGGAATGACCATTTTTGCCTTGGGCCTGTTCAAGAAAGTGGTTCTAGCAGATGGCGTTGCGCCCTATGCGTCACCCGTCTTCATGGCAGCCGATCAAGGGGAGTTGCTTGGTTTTTTTCAAGCATGGGGCGGTGCGCTGGCCTATACCTTGCAGCTTTATTTCGATTTTTCGGGTTACTCGGACATGGCCATCGGGCTGTCCTATCTGATTGGGGTGCGCCTGCCGCTGAACTTCAACTCTCCCTACAAGGCCGTCAATATCACCGAGTTCTGGCGGCGCTGGCACATGACCTTATCCCGCTTTCTCCGCGACTACCTCTATATCCCTTTGGGGGGCAACAAGAACGGGCCTGCCCGTCGCTACATCAACCTGATCGCAACGATGTTGCTCGGTGGTCTCTGGCATGGCGCGGGATGGACCTTTGTCGTCTGGGGCGGTTTGCACGGTCTTTACCTCGTTATCCATCACGCCTGGCAAGGTTGGCGGGCACGTCTTGGACATGATGTGTCCCGCGCCTCCAGGCCGGGGCGCGTCTTTGGCGTCATGTTGACTTTTCTGGCGGTGGTGGTGGGATGGGTTTTTTTTCGCGCAACGACCCTGGATGCAGCTCTGGCCATTCTTGGCGCCATGGCTGGAAGGAATGGTGTCAGCCTTCCGGATGTCCTCGCCTTGCATGGCGGCCCGTTCACCGCGTGGCTTGCGGGGAAGGGCGTGATTTTTACCCCGGGCGCCGGGCGTGTTTTCATCATGACGTTCATCTGGATTGCTGCCCTTCTTCCCATTGTTTTTCTGGCACCGAATACCCAGCAAATCATGTCCGGATTCAAACCGGCATTGGATCAAGGGATTGATCGCTACCGTACACGCTGGGTCTGGGTTGCCAATCGGCCCTGGGGGGTGATCATGGCCTTTGTGCTGGCGTGCGGTTTGTTGTCGATGGCGCGGCCCAGTGAGTTCTTATATTTCCAGTTTTGAGGTTGCAGATCGCCATGAAGCGCTACCTTTTATTCTGGCTGGCCGTGTCCAGCACCTTGTTACTTGCTGTGGCCGCATTCAATCTGGTGATTGATCCCTATGGGGTGTTTCGTCTGGTCAATCTGCCCGGACTCAACAGCATTAAACCTGCCGCTGCTTCTCATGGCGCCATGGCGAAGGCTTATCAAGTTCGGCGTATCCAGCCGCGTGCGCTCATTATGGGGAATTCACGCGCGGAAGTCGGGTTTGATCCCGAGCACCCAGCCTGGCCAGAACTTAATCGTCCGGTTTTCAATCTGGCTCTTCCAGGCACGGGGACGGCGACGAGTTTGCGTTATCTGCAACATGCGCTGGCGCCCGGCGATGGCGCTCCGGCGGTCACCCCTGCCGCGGTGGTGTGGGGGATTGATATTGCAGACTTTCTGGTCGATGCCAATAGGCCTCGCCGCCCCTTTGTGCTGGCGCACGCCGACAGACGTTTGCGTATTGACCCGAGCAGCTCAGCCAGTTCAAGCCGCTGGCTGCAGGAGGTTCGGGATGAGGCAGAGTCGATTTTTACGATGGGCGCCTTGCTGGATTCGGTCCAGACGCTTCGAAGCCAGAAATCGCCCTATACCGAAGATATGACGCCTCTGGGGTTCAATCCGATGCGGGATTACCTGAAAATCACGGCGGACGAGGGCTACTGGAATGTTTTCAGGCAAAAAGACCATGAAAACATCAAGGCCTATCTGCGCCGCCCGAGAGATATTTTTCAAGGGACTGGGCGTTCTTCTTCGGCATGGGATGACTTTAAAACGGTCCTGCGTTTGTGTCAGCAGCACAACATTGCCCTGCATCTGGTCATCTACCCTTACCACGCGCGTCTGCAGGAAATTATTCGCATCACAGGGCACTGGCCCGCTTTTGAAGCTTGGAAGCGAGAGCTGGTTCGTATTCTTGATGAGGAGTCCGTCATGGTGACCCAGAGATCGGCTGTACTTTGGGATTTCAGCGGATTCAACGACATCACCATGGAGCGCATTCCCGCCCAAGGCGATCGGCAGACGAAGATGCTGTGGTATTGGGAGGCGGGGCATTTCAAGCGTGAGTTGGGTGATCTTGTGTTGGATCGCATCCTGGGCCGCTCAGACGTACCTGCCGGATTTGGCGTTTTACTCAACACCTCTCGAGTGGAGGCGCATCTTGTTACCTTGCGATCACAGGAAGCAGACTACCGTCGAACTTACCCCCAGGATGTCGAGGCGCTGGAGCGTTTTGCCGCAGACGTTGCAGCTCGGCAAAAGACGCACTGAAAGCTGCATTGCCGTGACCCTAACTGCAGGGTTTTCTTTTGAAGTTGAAATATTTATTTTCCTCGGGCTTGTTCGTCTTTGCTTTTTCTCAATTCGCAATCAACTGTTTCTGAATTTAATCAGAAATAGGAAGGACGTTTTTCAGAGACCCGGTCAAAGAGTCTTTGTCGTTCAGGCAACCGCCTTGTCACCGAGAAAAAATCGCATGTCTGACGGAATAAAAATACTCATCATCTTCGGGACTCGTCCAGAAGCGATCAAGATGGCTCCGGTTGTCAAAAGCTTTCAGGCGGCATGGCCACAGTTCCAGACGGTGGTGTGCGTGACAGCCCAACATCGGGAAATGCTCGACCAGGTGCTTAAATTGTTTGACATCATCCCCGACCATGATCTCAACATCATGAAGCCCGGGCAGGATTTGTTTGACATCACTTGCAATATCCTCACCGGGCTCAAAAAAGTGCTGGACGTTGTCAGGCCGGATTTGATTTTGGTGCATGGCGATACCACGACCACCCTGGCGGCCAGCCTGGCTGCGTACTACGCCAGAATCCCTGTAGGGCACGTAGAAGCTGGCTTGCGCACGGGCAACAAATACGCGCCTTTCCCGGAGGAGGTCAACCGAAAACTCACGGGGGCCATTGCGGACTTGCATTTTGCCCCGACCGAAACAGCGCGTGCCAATCTGTTACGTGAAGGGGTTGATCCGGCCTCGATTCATGTTACGGGCAATACGGTCATTGATGCGCTGCTGTCCGTCATCCAGCGGCTTGAAGTCAATCCCGCGCTCAAAACGGCGCTTGATCAAATGTTTTCGTTTCTGGATGCCCAAAAAAGATTGATTTTGGTGACGGGTCACCGCCGTGAGAACTTTGGTGAAGGCTTCGAGAATATTTGCAACGCGCTGGCAGATATCGCCACCCGTGCGCCAGATGTTGAGGTCTTGTACCCGGTGCACCTCAATCCGAACGTTCGCACCCCCGTCACCGAAATACTGGCCTCCCGCCGTTTGGTCAATGTCCACCTGATTGAACCCGTGGATTATTTGCCCTTTGTGTACCTGATGAATAGAGCCCACCTCATCATCACTGACAGCGGAGGCGTGCAAGAAGAAGCTCCTTCACTGGGCAAGCCGGTTCTGGTGATGCGTGACACCACCGAACGTCCTGAAGCCGTGACGGCCGGGACCGTGCGCCTGGTGGGGACCTCGCGCGAGGCGATCGTCAAAGAAACCTTGAACCTGCTTCGAAATTCAGATGATTACCTGACCATGTCTCGGGCACATAACCCCTATGGTGACGGCCATGCCGTTGAACGAATTATTCAAACCGTGTTATCCAGGAAGGGGCGCTAACCGTGCAACGCATCAGTCAAAAAATAATTGTCATGGGCTTGGGCTATATCGGTCTGCCTACGGCCTCCATGCTGGCGACCAAGGGCCACAGCGTGTTGGGTGTTGATGTCAACGAAACAGCCGTGGCCACCATCAATTCAGGCCGTATTCATATCATCGAGCCCGACCTGGATATTCTGGTTCGATCGGCTGTCAATAGTGGCAACCTCAAAGCCTCTTTGCTGCCGGAAGAGGGGGACACTTTTATCATCGCCGTGCCAACGCCCTTCATGGAGATGGATGGCAATTCCAAGGCACCTGACTTGTCTTATGTAGAAGCGGCCACGCGCGCGATCACCCCTTTTCTGCGTGCGGGCAACCTGGTAATTCTTGAGTCCACCTCGCCAGTGGGAACCACTGAGTTGATTTACAGGATCATTGTTGGGGCTCGCCCGGAGCTTGAAGGAAAGATTCAAGTTGCACATTGTCCTGAGCGGGTGCTGCCTGGGCATATCTTGCGCGAGTTGGTCGATAACGACCGCATCATCGGCGGCTTGACCAAAGCCGCCAACGAACAGGCCAAAGAACTCTACAAAAGCTTTTGCAATGGAGCTATTTTGCTCACCGACAGCAAGACGGCTGAGCTCTCCAAACTGGTGGAAAACTCCTTCCGGGATGTCAATATTGCATTTGCGAACGAGTTGTCGATGATCTGTGATCACCTTGGCATCAATGTCTGGGAAACCATTACCTTGGCCAACCGGCATCCTCGCGTCAATATTTTGCAACCGGGTCCTGGCGTGGGGGGGCATTGCATTGCGGTGGACCCCTGGTTTGTCGTCTCTTCCGCCCCGAAGCAGGCGCGCCTGATCCGCACCGCTCGCGAAGTGAATGACGCCAAACCCCATTGGGTCATCGACAAGATCAAGGCCAAGGCCGCTCGGTTTAAAGAGCCGGTTATTGGCTGCCTGGGGCTGACTTTCAAAGCCAATATTGACGATATGCGCGAGTCGCCTTCTTTTGATATCGTCAAAACTCTCATGGCCGAAAACGTGGGGAAAATTCTGGTTTGCGACCCCAATGTGCATGGCAGTAAAGTGAACTTTCCGCTGTGTGATCTGAAGCAGATATTGAAAGAGGCCGACATCTTGCTCCTACTGGTAGATCATGCCGAGTTCAAGGAAATCGATTTCGATTCCATCAAGGACAAAGTAGTCATTGATACCAAGGGCGTACTTCGGTAACCATGCGCGT
>JAZKHK010000082.1:18912-44857 GCA_040385425.1 Pseudomonadota bacterium
CTGGATCATTCCATTCCGCTGCACAGCGGATACACGTTTCGCACGGCGGCCTTGTTGCGCGAGCAGCGGGCATTGGGCTGGAAAACCTTTCATTTGACGTCGCCCAAGCAGGGCCCAACTGACGCCACGTCCGAATTCGTAGAGGGACTCCACTTTTTTCGCAGCCCTGTGGACACCGGTCCTTTCTCGAACATTCCCATCGGGCGTGAAGTCGCCATGATGAACGCATTGGGCCGACGCATTGAGGAAATTGCTTGCCGGATTCAGCCCAACATCATTCACGCCCATTCTCCGGTTCTCAATGTGTTGCCAGCTCTCAAAGTAGGACGCAAGCTGGGAATTCCTGTCGTTTATGAAATTCGTGCTTTTTGGGAGGATGCGGCCGTTGACCATGGCACGACTCATCAAGGCAGTTTGCGCTATCGCGCAACACGCGGTCTGGAAACCCGAGCCATTCAGCGTGCAGACCATGTGTTTACCATTTGCGAGGGCTTGCATGCCGACATCGTGGCACGCGGGATTTCCAGTACCAAAGTCACCATCATTCCCAATGCCGTGAATGTCGAGTCGTTTAGTTTGGCTAGTCTGCCGGATCCGGAGTTGCAAGCGCAACTCAAGTTAATGGATTGCCGTGTCATTGGCTTTGTCGGGTCGTTTTATGCGTATGAAGGGCTGGATTTATTGCTGGACGCATTGCCTGCCCTCCTTAAGGCTCGGCCCAACATCAAGCTTTTGCTGGTCGGTGGCGGACCGCAAGAGGTTAATTTGCGCCAACAGGCGCAGCAGTTGGGTGTGGTGGATAAAGTCGTTTTCACGGGGCGTGTGCCACATCAGGAGATCAATCGCTATTACGATTTGATCGATGTGTTGGCTTACCCGCGACACCCCATGCGTTTGACAGAACTGGTGACGCCTCTCAAGCCACTGGAGGCCATGGCGCAAGGGCAGTTGTTTGTGGCCTCCGATGTCGGAGGGCACAGAGAGCTCATTGAGCACAACAAGACCGGTATTCTTTTCAAGGCGGGTAGTTCGGAGGCGCTGGCGCAAGCACTGTTGAACTTGCTGGATAACCAGGCGTTGTGGCCTTTGCTTAAAGTGAACGGCCGCCAGTTTGTCGAGAATGTCCGCAATTGGAAGAACAGTGTTGCCAATTACGCTGAGCCTTACGAACGGCTAACTTCACGATGATTGATGCGCTTTTTTTACTGGGGGAATTAATCTCCTTCGGGCTTTTATTATTTGCCCTGCGGTGCGCATCGCAGCGTGGGCAACGCAAGAATTTGGGCCTGTTTGCCTACCGTGAATCGCTAACGGAAAAACAGACGTCTCGCGGCAAGAAAATTAAAGGCGATCTCAATGCGTGACCTGATGGTGCTGGGGGCACTGCTTGTCTTTATCCCTTTCAGTCTGAGCAATGTATTTGGCGCCTATCTGTTATGGGGCTGGACGGGGCTGATTGCGCTGAATTCGTACCTGTACGGATTCATGGTGCCCGTGCCATTCGTGCAGCTATTTGCACTTCTAACCCTCGCTACCTTGCTCTGGCACAAAGATATTGAAAAACGAAAATTTGAACCTAACCGGACAACGACGTTGTTCGCCATTTTTGTTGTGCATGGATTTTTCTGTGCAATCTTTGCGTACCCTAATTTGCTTAGTAACTGGATGATTTATGGGAACCTGAGTAAAACCGTGCTGTTTTGCGTGTTGATGCCGATATTGGCAACCAGCCGGTTCCGCATTCATTCCATTGTTGTCATGATTTCCCTGGCGGTTGGTTTTCATGGTGTTCTTGATGGACTCAAGTTTTTGGCAAGCGGCGGCGCGCACAAGGCTGCTGGCATTGGCAAATTTGGCGACAACAACCACTATGCCATCGTGCTGGCCATGGTTATTCCTCTTCTCTATTACCTTTATCAATATTCATCGGGCCGTTTAGCCCGCTGGGGGTTTGCTGCGGCAATACTTCTTAATGTCCTGGCTATCGTTGCAACGGGTTCCCGCGGTGGACTCGTTGGTTTGACCGCTATTTCATTGTGGATTATTGTTAAAAGCCGGCGGAGATGGCTGGGCATTTTTGCCATCTCTGTCTGTGCCTTGTTGATCGTTCAATTGGCTCCCGACACATGGAGTCAGCGAATGCAGACGATCAAGACGGCAGATGAAGACACGTCTTTCATGAGTCGGGTAACGGCCTGGAAGGTTAGTTCGGCGATTGCGCTTGCCAATCCGGTTTTGGGAGGTGGTTTTCGGGTCGTTCAGTCGCATTCGGTGTGGGACCAGTTCAAATCATCTCCCGGCTTATTGGGTTTTGTTGAGACCCCCGTCTTGTCTCGCAGCGGTGTTGCCGCTCATAGCATCTGGTTTGAGGTCATGGGCGATATGGGCTTTGTCGGGCTCTTTATCTTCATTGCCATGATCATTAACGCCTTTATGACAGGCCGTGAGATTCGGGCTTTGGCTGAACGCGGGGGAACGTCATGGCGATGGGCTTCTGATCTTTCTGATTTATTGGCAGCAATCATGTTTGTGTACGCAGTCTCGGGCTCACTGCTCAGCGTTGCCTATTTTGAACTGCCTTACGTTGTCATGATGCTACTGGAAGTGATCAAGTTGCAGTTGCGCACTGCGCTGAACTTGTCCCCTGTGAAGAAGTCTTTGAGGCTTAACCATGTTTAGGCCCCTATTCAGACTTCTTTCTCGTGGCAAGTTGACCGTGCTTCTTTTTCACAAGGTGCCGCATACTTGCAGTCCTTATGCAAGGAACGAAATCAATCTTGCTACCTTTGAAAGGGTGCTCGAAACAGCTTCTCGTCTGTTCCGCATTATTCCGTTGGACGAAGCGGTGCTGGCATTGCGTGCTGGCAACTTGCCTGCGCGTGCTGCTTGCATTACTTTTGACGACGGCTATGCGGACTGGTTGAATGGTGTTGTCCCGGTACTGGAGCGCTACAAAGTACACGCCACTTTTTTTATCACAACAAGTCAGTTTTCTGGCACGCCCATATGGAACGAGCGGATCCTCCACGCAGTGGCCAATGCGCCCGCGTCGCTGGAGTCGCTGCTGTTGTCGAGTTCCGGTTTGCAACGGTTGGCGTTAACGAGTCTGGCGGAAAAAGATCTGGCCGTTCGTCAATTGGATCAGTGCCTGAAGTACCAAGAGCCTCTTGAGCGCGAACGGATGCTTCAAGAGCTGGAGTGTTTGACCAATGCTTCATTGGCTGAAGTCCCGACCATGTCGTCAGATGATTTGCGTGTCATTCACGGCAAAGGTTTTGGTGTTGGCAGCCACACGGTGACCCATCCAATTCTGGCCCGCTGTCATCCGGCCACGGCATTCCAGGAAATAGTTCAGGCACGAGAACAGCTTGAATTCATTGTGCGGGGCAAAGTCACGGCATTTGCTTATCCGAATGGCGTGCCTAAAACAGACTTTGATTCTGAGCATATTGAAATGGTCAAGCGCGCGGGGTACACCTGTGCCGTGACCACTCACCATGGGGCTGCGACCAACTCCACCTCGGTATTTCAGATCCCCCGCTTCACGCCCTGGGGCCCCACGGCTGCCCGGATGCACATGCAGTTTGCTCTCAATCTGATGCAGCACCCCGCATCTTTACAGGAGCCAGAGTCGCATCATAAAAAAGTGCTCATGGTCGCCTTTCACTTTCCGCCGCAAGCGGGCAGTAGTGGTATTTTGCGTACGTTGAATTTTGTGAAGAACCTGCCCTCGAATGGGTGGGATCCTACCGTTTTGACGGCCAGTGCACATGCTTATACCCAACAGCGCAATGATCTGGTTGGATCCATCCCGCCGCGGACGCGAATTTTGCGTGCTTTTGCGCTGGATGCGGCTCGGCACTTGTCCATTGCCAATAAATACCCAAGCACTGTCGCCTTGCCGGATCGGTGGGCTTCCTGGTGGTTGAGTGCCGTGATCCTTGGTTTGCGTGACATCCGCAGATACCGGCCCGATATGATCTGGAGTACCTACCCGATCTCGACTGCACATTTGATTGGTGGAACGCTATCACGACTATCGGGCCTGCCGTGGATAGCAGACTTTAGAGACCCCATGGTGAGCGCTGACTATCCGTCAGACAAACTCCAGCGAAAAATATGGCAATGGCTGGAAGCCTATGTGATGCGGCATGCCAATGCGTGTATTTTTACAACGCAACCCGCCGCCACTGTGTATGGCCAGCGCTATCCAGATTTCGCCAAAAAGTGTTTGGTGATCGAGAATGGTTATGACGAGGATGCGTTTGACGGTGTACAGGCAGATCGACATGGCACGGCAATTGAGAAGCTGCTTTTGCTGCATAGCGGGTTGATCTACCCTCAAGATCGCAATCCTTCCACTTTTTTTGCCGCAGTATTGGAGTTAATTCACGAAGGAAAGGTGGACCGAAATCAGCTATGTATACGCTTTAGAGCTCCGCATCACGATGCAGAAGTCAAAGAATTTGCTGCACTGCACGGTCTTGATGATCTGGTCGATATTGCCCCGCCCATCCCTTACCGTGCCGCTATTGCTGAAATGATGGGGGCAGATCTTCTGCTCGTGTTCCAAGGCAGTAATTTCAATGCACAAATACCTGCAAAAATTTATGAGTATCTGCGCGCCGAACGGCCGGTGCTGGCTGTTCTGGATCCGGTAGGCGATACAGCCACGCAGTTAAGAAAATTTGAGGACATTCACCTTGGCGATATTGCCAGCAAAGCCAATATCAAGACTGCTTTGTTGAATTGGTTGGAAAGCAAGAGAGATGACGATCAACGGATCGCGCGTGAACGCAATCTGGTGGCAGTCAAAAAATACTCACGTGTTGCCCAAGCCGAACGCCTTAGTGACTTACTCAATGATCATGCTTTGATGCATATGAGGAGTTGATCGTTTAGCTCAATGGTCTTGCAGCAAGCTCTTGTTCAGTAGAGTAGATGGTTATTTTTTCATCCGCAAGTTTCTTCAGGTGATCGAAAAATCCTTGAGCGGGAATAATCCATGAATCAGCACTTCCAACCGAGCCATTCATGCGCAAGCCCGCACGTTCGAATTCTTTTTGAAAATAGTCGCGCAAATCGGTGCGTAGCTTGTGATCAATACGGAGTTCGGATAGCGTTGCATTAAATGGTCGTACCGGAACGATACAAAAATTACCATTGCCATCCAGGCAGGGCAATTGATACGTCTTGTTTTGCCACACGGGAATAGGGAACGCATCACCAAGCGTATCTTCGAGGAGGTGATAGAACGTCACTGGTCCCATCGAAATTCCAAGACCTAATACCTTTGCGTTCTCAATTTCAAGAAAGCGCTGCCACGGCGAGCCCCGCCCGAATACTGAAGGGGATCGGTGGTGACTCTCCGTAAGATAAGCCGCATGACGGCCCCAAGCGGATACCGAATGGGTCGGGTGGATGCTGCGATGGACACCTTGGCCTGATAAAAATGCTTCAGGAAGTCGGCCCATGTTGGTGCCATGCTTGCGCGCGTCAAAAACATAGTCTTTGAGTTCGCAGGTGCCCAATATCGTTCCGCCTGGCATGTAATAAGTAGGCAGGAGAAGGGAGCCTTCGGCCCCGACCGCTTCTTGCAAGGCCCGTACGACTTCCGTTGCACCTCCTTCAACATAGCCCAGGCTTTTCAAAGACGAATGAACAAATAAGGTGTCGCCCGGCAAAACGCCCAATTTCCTTAAGTCTGAAACCAATTCAGCTCGCGTCACGTGTCGTTCCGCTTTTTTTAGTCTATTGGCCCCGCGCTGACGATTAAACGATGTCATCGCGGCTTTCACTAAGGTTTTGAGTTGTCTAAGCATTGGCTTCCCGTATCAAATCGGCCTCCAGTAAATTTGCGTCAATACAAAACTTGGCGGCCCAATTAAGGTATTCCCATTGCCCATAATCGCCATTCACAGGAAAGGACCCTTTAACGCCTCCCTGCGTTTCTGGTGGACCGTCAAGAGGGATCGTGCGGCGTACGAAGCTGGTTGCTCGCTGTCCTGCGGCGAAGTAACGCTGCTGTCCGGTAAATCGATAGAGAAGAAATAAGCAATGTGCAATTTGGACTGAGCCTGTCAGACACGCATAATCAGCCGCCGCCCTGTAGCGCTGATCCAGTTGACCCGCCAGATAGCCATCGGCAGCAATCGCGTTAACCAAGCCATCTGCTGTGCGCACTGCCGCCGCCAGTAGATCAGCGCGCCCCGAGAGACGGTACCCCTCAATGACGCCCCGCAGTACATACCCAATGGTGTGAGTGAGCGGCTTGTCTGGGTCACTCAGGCAATTGGAGGCAAACCAGCCATTAGGGTGTTGATGGGTCAGCGCCCAATCAACCTGACGCAGGCCCGCCTCACCATAACCATGATGGGGCGCCACCCGTTCTGCTTCAAACATGCCCCACGCCACATGAGTTTCGTAAGCCTTTTCGCCAGGCTCTGCGAAAGGCGTTGGGTGTTTGCGCCAGCAACCGTCAGCATCCTGTGTATCTCGCAACCAGCGGGCTGCGCGATGCATCGACGCACGGTAGCGTTCATCACCGTAGGCTACCGTTCCTGCGGTTAAACCGATGAGAATCTGCCCCGTGTTGAATGTGACGGGCAATCGTGGCGTCGCATCAATTTTCCCGCCCTGGAATCCCCCCTCTGCAAACTGGATTTCTACACACCAATCAAGCATGCGCCGTGCTCGTGCATGTAAATCTTCCCGACCTGTGCGGCGTGCTACATCAATCATGGTTGGAATGATGTAGCCCGTGGTTTCTGGGTAGGACGTTGCCCATCCCTTCATGACGCTGAAATCTCGGGCTACGCCGCCATCAGATGAGGCAGAGCAGTCTTGAGCAGTACACAACCAGGTGGTGCAGGCGGAAATCACCGCCTCTGGACCTGGGTCAACGACATTGAGCCCTTGACGGTCTTTTGCCAATGCGGCCAACGCAGTTGAGGATAATTTCTCTGGAAATATTTTTCTCTTGACACTTTTGAGTAGTTCTAACATTGTTTCCGGTCTTCCATCAGATGCCGTTGCCAATGTTTGTCTTGGCATCATGTTGTTGATAGGTGGATAAAAAATCGGCAATATATCGGCAATCTTTTAGCCCTGATGCATGCGCTAATGCGGCGATCCATACGCGTGAACTGGAGAAAATATGTGATTTGATGTTGCTGTTTATTGACTTTGATAGGCGCAATATTTTTAAAGCCAATTTCATGCGTTCAGTGAATCCTGCTCTGTAGGGCGAAAATCTATCTGCCCATTGATAGGTTAATTTTTTATCGGTGGCAATAAGGCAAGGTTGATGACCGGGGTAGGTTTGCCATGGCGTTTTTCGAGAAAATTCAGGGAGATGCTGGAACCAGTCCGTATAAAGACGATGAAATAATCCCCAGCGTGCGGGGGTTGCCGCTACAGCCTGGAGAAAAGCTGCGTCATAAAAGGGGGTCAACAACTCCAGTCCATGTTGATCAATGGTTTCAAAATGTTTGAACAAGTGACGGCGTTGATCGTTGAACAGAAGGAATAGATAGATGCATCTGCCGATGTCTTTTCGAGGGTATCTATTAATCTCTGAGAGAGCATTGTTGAATAAAATATCGGGTAGGTTTTTGCGTGCAGAACTTGATAAAACGCGGGAAGGCAAGGCAATGCGATTGAAATCAAAAAAATGATCTAGCGCACTTTTGGTATCACCATGCTCTGCAAGATCAAGCATGATTGCATCCATATAAACATGCCCCAATCCCACGCTACCGCCATCCCCCGACCAGATAAATTGAGGGCGATCAACATGAGTTGCTTCGCGACGTTCGAGTTCAGTTTTGGCCGCAAGCGCCAAAAATGAAAAATTAGGGTAGATACCACTCGGCAAAATGTGCAGTCGACAATGAGCGCCGGCTTGCTGAGCAAATTGCTTGGAATAGTATTGATCTTGGGTTCCATTTGGGGAGAAGTTAAGCGCTTCAACTTGTTTCCCCCTTTCAAGCAGAGTGGCTACGATGGCGCGTGAGTCCATGCCGCCGCTCAAGAAGCTGTAAACACGCTTATCTTCCCCGGCGCGTATGTCAACGGCGTCCTGAAACTTTGTGTAAATCAGTGCAGCAGCAGCTTCAAAATTGTCTGGAGATGCTGCCGGGCGTGACCAGTCATAGTATTTTCGGCATCGCTTACCCAAGTCATTGACTGACAGAATCTCGCACTCACGCAATACCGAAATCTCGTCATAAGGTGTTCGCTCAGAAAGAGGAAATGAGAAAGTACCAAGTTCAGCCATGCCCACCATCGACAGGGTTTTGTCGATTTCTGCAGTTTTTTCCAGTATTCGGAGCGCTGTTGCGAAAAAAATAAAATCGTTTTGAATGCTCCAGTAAATGGGGCGTAATCCGATGACGTCGGTCACGAGATTGAGTTCATTGCGACCTGCACTGTATTGAATCAATGCAAAAGAACCTCGACATTTGGCAAGTTCCTGGTCGATGAGGGTGGTTAACCCAAGGCTGAGCTTTTCAATCTGGTGCTCACGGTCAAGTCGACAGCCACTCTCCAATAGCAAGGGATCGCCTGCAAGCGCGCAGACGGAACCATCGGGGGTGACTTTCCAAGCAGGATCTGAAAACGCGCCAGAGTCCCATTTAACCAAAAATAGAGATGCATGATCGTGTTCACGCCATGTCCCCAAGTCGTCTTTTACGCTACGTAAATTGGACCGAAGTGATGCTTTCAGTTCTGTTGGGATCGCGTTTTTCTTGAGATTAAAGACCCCCGCAAAAAGTGTCATACGAGGTTCTTTCCTTTGTCATTCATTTCAAGTTTGCTTGCGAAAAACTATACGTTCAATAACTTTGACCCTGCTTTACGATTCATCAACAACTCTGTTTTTTCGTTTTTTTTATGGGGAAAATATCGTGATTTCCTGCCAACGAGAGAGATGAATTCATGTCTTGCAGCCAAGGCTTGCAGTGCAACGTCACACTCTTTGATATTGCTCAATTCTCCAGCCTCAATTTTGAATTTAATCATCAGTCAAGGCGGGAGCTTTTCAGGGGCAGGGTCAGAATGGCAGCATCAAACATCAAAATTTTGGACAGCTTAGAAGATTTGCAAGAAGAAATCCGTCAGCAAACAGCTGATCTAAAAGGCAAAGAAAATGTTGATTTTTTCTACACCCTTCCATGGTTTGAGAACCTTTTCTTGCATGGGCTGGAACCTGCTCAGAGCGAGGTAGTCACCGGCAAGTTTTTATTGGCCCGGGACTTGAGCACCAATTACCTGGTTTGTCTCCCGCTGCTAAGTGGAGAAAAATTGACTGGTTTGAGCAATTACTACAGCAGCCTGTACGGCCCGCTGAGTTGGTCTCCAAAAACTTCTCATGAAGGGGTTCAAGACCCGGATCCCTCCCTGTGGCATGCCATCGGCAAGCGCCTTCGTCAGGATCGGGCTAATTGGCCCGTCATCACGTTCAGTCCACTGGACGAACAAGCTCCGTTCTTTACTCAAATGTTCACCGCCTTGGGCCGAGCCGGATACTGGGTAGATAGTTTTTTTTGCTTCGGTAATTGGTATCTGGACGTAGCAAACCAAAAATTCTCCGCTTATTTTTTGACTTTGCCTTCTCTTTTACGTCACAACGTTGAACGAGGTCAACGCAGACTAAGCCGTCACGGTGCCTGGTGCATTGACATACTGCAAAGCCCCGGGCCGATATTGGAAGCGGCCATTGACGATTTTGTGCATGTGTACAACCAAAGCTGGAAAACACCTGAGCCCAATGTGCTGTTCATTCCTAATCTAATCCGCATGGCTGCTGGCCAGGGCTGGCTGCGTCTTGGCATTCTCCGGCTCAATGGACAAGCGATTGCGGCCCAACTTTGGCTCGTTAAAGGCCAAAAAGCGTCTATATATAAATTGGCGTATGACAAAAGTTTTGAGCGATTTTCTGCGGGGTCTGTCCTGACTCATGAAATGATGAAAAGCGTGATCGACATTGATCAAGTTCTTGAGGTTGACTACCTCACGGGCGACGACGCCTACAAACAAGACTGGATGTCGCATCGTCGAGAAAGGCGCGGCATTGTCGCGTTTCATCCTGGCACTTGGCCGGGCATTTGGCAAGCCTGCAAACACTTTGGCGGCAGGCAACTCAAAAGACGGAGGCTTGTTTGATGAGTCATTTTCTCAGCAAGGCGAAGTATTTGGCAGCCATGCTTGTCCTGTCCATCTTGGCGGCTTGGTCATCTGATTCTTCATTGAATAAACCGCAGTATTTAGGTGAAATTAAACGCAACGAACATGGCGAGTTGGTTCCTGTTCCAGTCACCAATCAAAGCCCCGTTCAAACAGACCTTCCAAAGCTACCGGCAACAACAAATTCATCCTCTTCAAGTGATAAAGGAGCTCTTCTCCCCCCGGTAAAAAACCTTGCGAAAAGCCCTGCGGTTTCAAAACTTGGCGCAACTGAAAAAAATTCAGTGAGTGCCTCGAATCGTGTGCTTCGCGTCGGTCCCATGCAGGCTTTGCGCACCATTGCGTCAGCGGCGGCCATTGCCAAAAGTGGCGACACCATTGAGATCGACCCTGGCGACTATGTCGGTGATGTGGCGGTGTGGACGCAGGACTCGTTAACAATACGCGGGGTGGGCACAACCAGACCCCGGCTGCTGGCGGACGGCAAAAGCGCACAAGGCAAGGGCATTTGGGTCGTGCGTGGCGGGAAAATAACGGTGGAGAACCTCGTTTTCAAAGATGCGAAAGTGCCCGATCGCAACGGGGCCGGTATTCGTTTTGAAAAGGGGCAACTCACCATCCGGAATTGCGCCTTCCTGAACAATGAGAACGGCATTCTCACTGCGCCTGGCAGTACGTCTGAACTGGTGATCGAAAACAGTGAATTTGGTTACAACGGGTATGGTGATGGTCAAAGTCACGGGATGTATGTGGGGGCGATCAAAAAACTCCAGGTGTCTGGGAGTTATTTTCACAACAACAAGGAAGGTCACCTGCTCAAGAGCCGCGCCTCCGAAAATTACATTTTGTACAACCGGCTCACTGACGAAACCGGTGGAACTGCAAGCTATGAGCTGGAATTTCCAAGCGGAGGAACTGCCTATGTGGTTGGAAACATCATCCAGCAAAGTGCCACCACGTCTAACTCCACCATCATCTCTTATGGCATGGAAGGCTACGGATGGCCCGTCAACGAGCTGTATTTGAGCCATAACACCATCGTGGATGACCGACCTTCGGGCGGTATTTTTTTGTCCTTTAAACCGGGCGCGCAAAAACTGCTGGCGCGCAACAACTTACTGGTAGGCAAAGGCGATTTAACCAGTCGACCCTTGGCAGGACTGAAACAAAAGGCGATTGCTCTCGCCAAACATTATTTGACAGACACCCCAGAACCGGCACCTCCCCCGCCTCAAACCACTCAGATGCTATTGACTAACAATATCACGACCGATTGGTCCTCGTTTGCACAGGCTTCCCGATTTGATTACCGCATCAAGAAAGAGGCGCTCTTTAAAATGAAAATAGTAGAACCCGGCTTTGCCAATGATTTCTCTCTTCAATTGCAAAGGGAGTACGTGCATCCAGCCAGTTCGAAAGGCTTAACGACAAAAGTGACTTTGCCTGGAGCCATTCAAAGCCCTGCAGTCGCCGTTCAGTAACTGTCATGCAAACACCTGCCTGCCATGTTCATGTTGTGCACCTTGTTTATCGCTTTGCCACGGGTGGTTTGGAGAATGTGATTGTCCAACTCATTAACCATCTGCCGCGGAATGAGTTCCGTCACTCGGTTGTCGCTTTGACGGAGGCTGACCCGGAGTTTGTGAAGCGCATAGAGCGGGATGATGTTGAAATAATCAGTTTAGGCAAATTGCCGGGGCAACCATTTCGGCTCTACCCAGCGGTCTATCGTTTGCTGAGACGATTGAAGCCCGATGTTTTTCACAGTTGCAACCTGGCAGCCATGGAATTTTCTCCAATGGCTGCATTGGCCGGGATACCCCTGCGCGTCCATGTAGAACACGGCTGGGACATGGGTGAACTCGGCGGGGAAAATGCAAGCTATCGGACGTTGCGAAAGCTGTATAAACCATTTGTTAACGAATTCATAGCGGTGGCGACCCCTCTTCATGATTACCTGGATAACGTGATTGGGGTGTCCTCAACGCATTTGCATCTGATTCCAAATGGGGTCGATACAAAACGATTCCGACCTCGGGTTGAGAGCGATGTTCCCCCTGCTGATTTCCCCTTTCGGCGAGATGCGCATTGGGTCATAGGAGTGGTAGGACGTCTTGTGCCGATCAAAAACCCCATGATGCTGGTGGAGGCGTTCGTGGTTTTGGCGAAATCTGCTGAACCTGGTACTGAGCGCATGCGCCTGGCCATCGTGGGAGAAGGCCCGCTTGCTGAGCAGATTAAATCGCGCATGGCCATTGCGGGCCTGGGCGATCGCCTCTGGCTTCCCGGAGGCCGGATGGACATTCCAGATATCTTGCGCGCTCTTGATTGTTTTGTATTACCTTCTTTGTCAGAGGCAACCTCATGCACTCTTCAGGAAGCGATGGCGACTGGGCTTGATATTGTCGCTACCCATGTGGGCGGTAATGCGGAGCTACTGGAGCAAGGCCGCTGTGGCAGCCTTGTTCCTTCGGGGGATTCCACCGCGCTAGCCAGGGAGCTTCTAAAACGCTTTAAAGCAGAAGCTGAGAAGGAGCAAGGCGTAGCGGCGCTGGCATCCATTCGAACCCGCTATGGACTTCCTGCAGTAACGCAACGTTATCGTGAAATATTTTTGAACGTCCCGCTACGCTGTACCACGAGCAAGGTAGCTGCCTAGTGAAGCGCCTTAAGATTCTCATGCTGACCAGACTCTATCCTAGTCACGCATTGCCGGGCTTCGGTACGTTCAGCATGGAGCGGGCCAAAGCATTGGCAGAACATGCGGATGTGCGTGTTATGGCTCCCACACCGTACTTTCCGTCATGGTTGCCTGGCCGTGAGGAATGGAAAAAATGGGGCGGTGTAGAGCGCGATGGGTATTTTCCTGCGGGAATTCGCGTGACTTATCCACGCTATGCCTCAATTCCCGGATTGGCGACCTGGTTTCAGGGCGTCGCCATGGCGCATAGCGTCAGTCGGGAACTTGCGTTGAACTACGACGGCTGGCAACCCGACGTGATCGATGGGCATTTCGTATTCCCGGATGGATATGCGGCCATGCGATTGGGGCAGGCACTTGGCGCACCTGTGGTCGTTACTTGCCATGGGTCTGATCTTCGTTTGTATCCCGATATTCCGATTGCAGGCACCATGACGCGGAAAACCTTGCGCCAAGCGAATCGCATTGTTTCGGTCAGCTCTGATTTGATGCGACGCAGTATCGAACTCGGATGCCCATCAGAGCGAGCGGTGTTTCTAACGAACGGGGTGGATCCGGCTAAATTTTTGGTGCGCTCACAGGCTGTATGCCGTACCCAACTGGGTTTGCCTACGGATAGAAAGATCGGAGTCTATGTGGGTCACCTCATAGATCGCAAAGATCAGTCACTGATCCTGCGGGCGCTTGTGGAAATGCACAGCCGAGGAGCGCAGCCTCCTTTAATTGTGCTGGTAGGAGACGGCCCTAACCGACAGCGCTTGCAAAATGAAGTGGCTCAATTGGGCTTGGCTGGCGATGTCATCATGGCTGGGCAACGTACGCACGATGAAGTCGCTCTCTGGATGGGGGCTGCGGACTGGCTTCTGCTGTCAAGTAGTTCAGAGGGATGGGCGACGGTGTATTTCGAGGCCCTGGCCTGCGGTCGGCCGGTTATCACATCCAACGTGAGCTCAGCCAAAGACGCCATTCATCACCCTTCCTATGGAATCGTTGTTGAACCGCGAACCGCGGAGGCTTTTGCGACTGCCATGATCGATGCCTCACAACGTCAATTTGATGCGCAAACTATTCGCGCTTACGCTGAGACGCATAGCTGGAGTCTCTGGGCTGAACATGCGATGGACATATTCAACGCGGTTACTACGAAAGATATTCAATAAAATTATGAATAATTCACTTGGTTCACGAATACTTTCTCGCCTGAAAGAATATGCGTATAAATTCAAATATTCTCAGGCAGTAAAAAAAATATTGAGCACTGCACCGGTTAATGCTGGGGCAATGAAATTCATTCTGCTGTCGATGGTCCACCAGAGAGACGTTTTGTCGTATCTGGTGGCTGTCAAGTCATTTGTGAGGTTTGCCAATCCAGGGCGTATCGTTGTAGTTTGTGACCCATCGATGACGGCGGTTGATCGTGAGATATTGAAAAAACATGTTCCTCAAATTGAATTGAGATCTGCAGAAGAATTTACCCATCCCCGCATACCCCGAGGAGGATGCTGGGAACGGTTGTATGCGATTTCCGAGTATGTGGTGGACAACTATGTTGTCCAACTGGATGCAGATACAATTTCCATCCACTTGCTGGATGAAGTGGTCGATGCCATCAAACAAAATGATGGATTTGTATTGGGCGAGATACCTAATCAAAAATTGATGACGTTGGCGCAAACTTCAACCAGTGCATGGGCGCATCCTAGTCAAAGTAATCATATTCAGGCTGCCGTTGAAAGATCAATCAAGGAGGTTGGACTCCCTTCGAATAATCTTTATGTGCGGGGATGTGCCGGTTTTACTGGATTTCCAGTCAACCAAGACATGCGCCAATTGCTGATTGAGTTTTCTACCTGCATGCAGTCCAAGTTTGGCAGCCGTTGGGCAGAATGGGGAACTGAACAAATTACATCAAATTATTTGGTTGCCAATGCACGGAATACACGTGTATTGCCTTTTCCAAAATATGCAACACCCAATAAAACAAATAATTTAAGTGTTTTTGTTCACTATATCGGGTTGCTCAGATTCAAGTCATCAAGATATGCCAGGGATACAAAAAAAACAATCATGGAAATTCCGTGATTTTTTAAAATTGATGAAGGACAATTAAATTGATTCCGATTCGAGTGCGTCAGCTTCCTTCGTTTTTAAAGGCGACTTTAAAACGAAGAAAAATATTGCTTAAGCCAGTTGTCGCGGATAAAAAATTTTATCTTTGCTTCTTTAGTTGCCATTCATATTTTCGTTATTTGTATTGTTCTTTGCATAGCTTGACTCAACATGCCAAAAGCGTATCTTACAAAATCTTGATATTTAACGATGAAGATCAACCTTTATCAAGTGTCCAGATTAAAGTGATTGAAGAACTTATTCCAGGTACGCGAATCATTGCATGGCCTAAGAGCATGGGCTGGGGGGCCAAACAGATTGAATCAATTTGGGCTGCCTATGGGCTGGCCGCCAAAGATGCCAACGAGGGTGACATCATTGCGCGCGTTGATTCTGATGTGTTTTTTTTCAATGACACCATTTTCAAGGCCGTGTCTCGCAGTGAGGCGGATCTCGTCGGTGATGGGCATTTTGTTGATTTCAAATATTGTCAGGGTGGTTGTTATTTCTTCAAGGTTGATGCGGTACGAAAGATCAACATGATGATTGCCTCAGAGGGAATTGACCACGTATTAAAAGGCGTCGATGTGGTCGTTGAAGACGTGGCCGCCCATCATTTCGCCAAAAAACTTGAACTGAAAATATGGCTGACCTGGTTCATGATGTTTCCAGATGAGCTAAAAAATGCAGGCAGCTTAACGCCTTGGTATCGCTGGAAATTCAGTTGCTTGCATTTCATTATGAAAAATAAAATAGCCATGCTGGAAGCGTATGACCGAGAGGTTTTGAAAGGGGATTCTTCAATCGCCTATCGGCAAGCATTGGATACTAATTAATAAATCAATCTTTGCGCTGTGCTGTAAAGCAAATGAGCGATGGGTTTCTCTGGTCTTTGTTCAAGCTGATGTTGAATCCTGTTTTTTCGCATAGTTGAACAAAGTCTCTTCCAAATTCATTAAAAACGAGAAAGTCATTTTTCCCCTGCCCGACGGCGCCATGATGACTCGCCGGAAGCCAATGAGTCAGTGCACCATTTATTATTTCCGCTCTTCTTCTAGAGTGAGCCTTGTTCCAGACAAGCGGAACAGAAAATATATGGAGGCCATTTGGCTTCAGAACGCGCCTTATTTCTGAGAGCGCACGTTCCACGTCGGGTACGTGTTCCAGAACATCTGACGTTATGGCTAAATCAAAACTATGATCAGGGTATGAGAGGTTGAGTAAATTCTCAGATGGAATATCAGGGTTGGTGCTTCCGAATTCTGAATAGCGCAATAACGGAAGCGACTTCAGAATGGGATGGAGATCGCCTGCCGCATTGATTTCAGCCACATTCAATTTCTGAAATTTGGTATTTGAAACAAGCTCGGCAAGTGTTTTTGAGTTCGTGCCCAGGCATGAGTTCATCGCGATGACGATGCTTTGAGCAAGCTGACGACTTCTCAGGTTGGAGCGGCAACAGGCGCAGCGCAAACCTTCTCGTTGGTCGATCCAGTTGGCCCAGGCAGGATTCAGTTCCCATTGCAACACTAATTCTGGCCAGAGCACGCCACGCATGACGATATCTGCGGCTTTACCGCAAGCCGGGCAAACTTCTCCAGAAAAAAATTTATCACTGAAATGGAGGCTTCTTCTATGGATAGCACGCCCTAATCGCAATAAATGATGTTCAAGTTTCATTCGTATTCCAGACTGTTGTTTCATATTTGAATTTTCAGAGTGTCTGAAGATTTCTTCTTGTTGCTGCTCAAAGAAAAGTAAGCCTAAATAACACCAACTTCAAAGCCCGCCTCTTCGACCATGGGCCATATCAGGCGTTCTATGGCGTGAGCCGGGGTTCCATCGGTCTGAGCCATTTCAAGGGGAAAGTCCTCATCCCTTAACTTCAGAGCACGTAGCTTGGACAGCGCTTCAGGGCGAAACCAGAACATCGTTCCGGCGAAAAAGGGACGGTTTAAAGTTTTCTGGGGCAGGGCGGCTCGCGTGGCTAGGGCGATCAGGTTTCGCTGATTGCACGCTTGATGCATGGCGTGTTCTGGTTTGATCACCCACGGCGATGGTCCAACCAAGCCGAGCTGAGGATTGCTGCGCATTCGCTCCAGCAATTCCGAGACGATGTTCTGGCTTCCAAACAAGGACGCCAACAATTGCTCGAACCATTGCACCCCATGCTGCATGTGCAAACTGCGTTTGCTGTGCAGCTTGCAAACCACGTCATAACGATCAAAAACCCCCAACTCCAACCACCGTAAAAACGGCAATACATCGCGACCACGATTTTTGCAAGGCATGAAACACACCGCAGGGTGCTCTGCCGCGATGCGTGCCAGTGTGCGGGTACACGCAAATTCGGGGACGGTGATGTACAGGTCCCAAGGCTCGGGGATCGTTGCAAAAGCCGAGCGCAAAGACGGCCAGACCTCGGGGTAAAACAGATGCAGGCAAACAGCAATGCGTGCATTGCCCGGCAGAGGTAAAGCTGTTTGAGTTATTCGCGGAACACCATGCCAACGCTCGGCCAATCCTTCTGGCCGCAACAACTGGTGAAGACTGGCGATAGCCTCAAGGAGAGGGGGGCTCTGCTTATTTCCGAGTTGTGCCACCCATGCCGGTTCGATCATCGGATGGACGGGCGAATCCGATGCGCTTAAGTTGGCGAAATGATCAGGCAGACGCCAAGGTGGGCCTGCCAAATTATCGTATTGAGGGTAGCTTAAACCGGAATTTGCAGAGGCAATTTCAAGATGCACCAGTTTCAAATGGCGAGACCAACCCAACTGGATGAGCCTTGCCATGAAATGGCGCTGACTACGGAGAAAGCATAAAAATGCAGATACTGAATTCGGCGCCCGGGATCGTTCATAAGCCAAGGCCAGGCGAGACAAGGTAATGAGGGATGCTGGGTTGGATAAAAAATTTTTACATGAAAGAAGAATGGCGGATGATTTATGCTGCCTTTGCACGTTCATGATGCTTTATATAAATCGTTATTTGAAAACAGCTTGCAATGCTTGCTGGCAGGCATGTTTTTCAAAAAATAAAACGAGTGTCGTATAGATGCAGATGCCAGCAATGACGTAAATTGCAAAGTGCAATAAATCAGAAGAGTTAAGAACTATTTTTAGAATAATGATGGACAAACCCATGATTGCAGCGAGTGCAAATGGTTTGGCAATGGCCTTGATATAACTTGCCACTGGAATCTTTGCATAATTCAATGCGATTCCTACAGAACATATGCCTATGATGGCATTTGTAGTCGCATAGCTGATGGCAACCATGGTCAACCCATAAGGAATGACCAATAAAAGCATAGTGAAGAAAAACAAGACACCGGCAATACTTATTCTGAATATTATTTTTGCTTTGCCCAAAGCCAGCATCAAGGGGCCTGCAACATTTCCGATGCTTTGGACAAGAAAAGAGATGGTCATTATTCTTATCAAATTCGACATGCTGGACCAATTTGCCCCAAAAACATGAAGAACAAATTCATCCGACAGCACAAAAAGCCCAAAGTAAAGCGGGAAGATAAGCAAGGCAGTTCGAGACGTTGCCGTTAATACGGCATCTTTGACTTTGCTTACATCACCTTGAACTTTGGCCAAAAGAGGAAAGATGACTCTGGAGATGGTGCTTGTGATCAAGTGCATCGGGGCATAAAGTATGGTTTGCGCCATGCCGTATATCCCAAGGTCACCCGCTGGTAAAGCTTTGCCAATGACCATGCTGTCGAACGTACTTCTAAAATAACTGGCGACTCCTGCGCCAAGCAAATGCATGCCACTGTGGATGATTTCTTGTGCAGATGAATACTTGAATTTAAAAACAGGCATCCATTTGGAAAAAGCTAGCAGCATCAGTAATATGACGATGTTTCCGGCAATTGGCTGCAGTACCAATCCCCAGATACCAAGTCCTGAATACACACATGCGATAGCCATCATGGCCCCTAGCAAACTTCCGATACCTTGTGAAATGGCTATTTCTTTGTAGGCCAATTTTTGTTGCAATAGAGCCATCGGAACTGGAATTAAAAAATTAATCAACAACCCGACGGCTGACGCTTTCAAGAAAGGCTCTATCTCCGCTTTGTTGTAGAACCACCCCGCAACAGGGGCTAATACAAAGACGACGATCGACAAGGTCAGACCGATTCCAGCACCGATCCAGAAACAGGTACTCAATAAGATGGGGGAGTTTTTCTGACTTCGCACCACGCCAGTGCCAATGCCCATGTCGCCAATCACCTGTGCGAGGCCTATGACGATCATGACCAGGGAAAACAGGCCAATATCCGCAGGCAGAAGTTGCCTCGCTACATAAAACGTGGTTGACAGAGAAATAACCTGACGAAATGCCAACGCGAGACTGGTGAAGTAGGCGCCACGTATTCCTATTCGAGCCAAACTCATGAAGGTTTCTTTATTTTGGATGATCACAAGATTTTTCTGACATCTTTTGGCTTCAAAAAACAGGCTATAGCTTTTCATTAGATTCAGAATTGACAGAGCGTCAATTGAGAAAAAGCAAAGATGTCTCAAATATTTCTAATGGGTATCATCGTTAACGCGAGGGATATTTAGGCCCTTTTTCTGAACGTTTGTGAGGGGATCGATGTGAACGTAGAAGAAGAAATTATTGGCATGCTGGAGTCGGTGTTGTCCCTCAAAGGCCGGGGTGCAGGTTTTCAACGCCATACCCCGCTGCTGGGCGCCGTGCCCGAACTGGACTCCATGGCGGTTTTGAATCTCATCACAGGCCTGGAGGAGCGGTTTGGTTTCAGCATTCATGATGATGAAATCGACGCGGAAACGTTCGCTACGGTGGGCTCCCTTGCAGATTTTTTGGCAAGCAAACTGGCAGCGCAATAGCTTGCTTTCGTGGACGCCTTTTTCCTCGCCACTCCCGCCGGTCAGCGCTTTTGCCTGTTCCACGCTCCGCCAGCGGGGCAGCGTATTCAAGGTGGGCTTGTTTACCTTCACCCTTTTGCCGAAGAAATGAATCGTTCGCGTCGCATGGCGATGCTGCAGGCGCGTGCGTTTGCAAGAGCTGGGTATGCCGTTCTGCAAATTGATCTGCAGGGATGCGGCGATAGTGCCGGACACTTGGCCGATGCCAATTGGGATTCCTGGTTGGACGATGTGAGGCTGGCGCAACGGTGGCTGAGCACACGCATCGACGGACCCTTGTGGCTGTGGGGATTGCGCGCTGGCTGTTTATTGGCGGCCGATGTGGCCAGGCGCGCTGATGCACAGGCGCCCTCTCTTTTGCTGTGGCAACCGGTCTTGTCCGGGCGACAGCATTTGAATCAGTTCCTGCGGCTCAACTTCACGGCTGATCTGGTGCGAGGCACTCGCGGGGCTGGCGCTGATGCCCTGGCTGCGCAGTTGGCCGAAGGTGTGGCCGTCGAGGTCGGAGGCTATTGCGTGCCACCCGCGCTGGCCCGGGGTTTGGCGCTTGCCAGTATGGAAGATATCAGTCCGCTATCGCGGGTGGCCTGTTTTGAGTTGTCGGGGGTCGCCAGTGCTTGTGTATCGCCGGCCTTGAGCGCGCAGTTGTTTCGCTGGGAGTCTGCTGGCTGCCGGGTTTCAGGCCTGAGCATAGAGAGCGGCTTGTTTTGGCAAACACCGGAAGTGGAGGCGTGTCCGGCCTTGATTGACGCCACGTTGGCCGCTGTCATGGGAGACGTATCTTGAATTTTTCAGATATCCCCGTGATGATGGCGTGCGGCGATGAGCCGATGGTAGGAATTATTTCCCGTCCGCAACGACCCAGTTCCCTTGGCCTGGTGATTGTTGTCGGTGGACCTCAGTACCGTGTTGGCAGTCACCGGCAATTTTTGTTGCTGGCACATTGCCTGGCCAGCGCGGGTTATGCGGTGCTGCGTTTTGATTACCGGGGCATGGGCGACAGTGGTGGCGACATCCGTTGTTTTGACTCGGTGGACGAGGATATTTCTATGGCAGTGGATACCTTGTTGCAACAGTGTCCTGAAGTGGATCGTGTTGCGCTGTGGGGCTTGTGCGATGGCGCCGCAGCGTCATTGCTTTACTGGGGCCAACGTTCTGATCCACGCATCACCGGACTGTGTTTGCTGAATCCCTGGGTACGTTCCGAGATCACGCTGGCTCGAACAAGGGTCAAGCACTATTACGGCGAGCGGCTGATGCAGCGAGCGTTCTGGAGAAAATTGCTGCAGGGTCAACTGGAGTGGCGCCGCTCTTGGGCGGCCTTGTGGCAGAACATCGTCACCGCACGCCAAGTGCGACAAGTTGAACGTGAACAGCAGCCATTCCAGCAAAAAATGGCCTTGGCTCTGCGTCGATTCCCGGGCCGGGTGCTCTTGATTTTGAGTGGCCGGGATGACACCGCAAAAGAGTTTGTGGAATGTGCCACAAGCGATCCCGACTGGACGGGCCTGCTGTGCCGTACAGGCTTGCAAAGAGTGGATGTGCCGGAGGCTGATCACACTTTTTCAAAGGCCCAGTGGCGTGCGCTGGTCGAGCAGGCGGTCCTGGACTGGATGGCAATGCTGAGCGCTCCGGAACACAACGTGTCTTGATAGGAGGTTTGTTTGATGACTGAATCCATCCTCTTGCCCGAACTGATTTTCCTGACGGCGCAGCGTGCGCCGCAGTTAATGGCCTTGACCCAGGGTGATCAGCACATGAGTTATGGCGATCTGGGCGCCCACGTCATCCAGTGTGCCTCGGGCCTGTTGGGCTTGGGTTTGGCGCGTGGTGAGCGGGTGGCCGTGTATCTTGAAAAGCGGTTTGAGACGGTCATTGCCAGTTTTGCCGCACCGGCGGCTGGTGCGGTGCTGGTGCCGGTCAATCCCCTGCTCAAGCCGGAACAGGTCGCTTTCATTTTGCGCGACTGCAATGTTCGTGTGCTGGTGACGTCGTCGGAACGGCTTGCGGTGCTGAAAGACGCTCTTGGCGCGTGCCATGATTTGCGCCATGTGGTGCTCACGGAGTCCGCCGCGCATGCCGACTTTGAGCACCAGAGTCCGGCGGATGCCGCCAGCATCACAGGACCCCTGGTGTTGATCCGCTGGCATGACCTGCTGGGCAGTCCCTCCCGGCCGGGGCACCGGGTGATTGACACGGACATGGCGGCCATTCTTTACACCTCCGGCAGCACCGGCCAGCCCAAAGGCGTGGTGCTGTCGCATCGCAACCTTGTGGCCGGCGCCAAGAGTGTGGCCTCTTACTTGGAAAATTCGCCTCAAGACACGCTGCTGGCGGCATTGCCTTTATCTTTTGATGCCGGGTTTAGCCAACTGACCACGGCTTTCCATGCCGGTGCGAGGGTCGTGCTGCTGAACTACCTGCTGCCGCGCGATGTGCTCAAGGTGATGGCGCGCGAAGGGGTGACCGGCCTCACGGCTGTGCCGCCTTTGTATATCCAACTGGCGCAATTGCAGGAGTGGCCAGCATCGATCAATGACACCTTGCGCTATTTCGCCAGCACGGGCGGGCGCATGCCGCGTGACACTTTGAGTTTGCTGCAGCAGCGGATGCCCCGCGCCAAACCTTTTTTGATGTATGGCCTGACCGAGGCCTTCCGTTCCACCTACCTGCCGCCGGAGGAGGTGGCGCGCCGTCCTGATTCGATTGGCAAAGCGATACCTAATGCTGAAATTCTGGTGCTGCGGGAGGATGGCTCTCCTTGCGGACCGGAGGAGCCGGGTGAGCTGGTGCACCGCGGTGCCCTGGTGAGCCTGGGTTACTGGAACGATGCCGAAAAAACGGCGGAGCGCTACAAGTTATTGCCTCCCCGTGTGCCGGGCCGCGAGCCGGGTTTGCCCTTGCGCGAATATGCGGTTTTCTCAGGTGACACGGTACGCCGGGACGCAGAAGGCTTTTTGTACTTCGTGGGCCGACGCGATGACATGATCAAAACGTCGGGCTACCGGGTCAGCCCCACCGAAGTGGAAGAAATTGTGTACAGCACGCAACTGGTGGGCGAGTGTGTGGCCTTTGGCGTGGAGCACCCCAGTTTGGGTCATGCTATACAAATCATAGCTACTCATGCTTGTTCTGCGAGGGCTAGAGGCCAAAATGACGTAATAAATGAGTGCAAATCAAGGATGCCAGCCTATATGGTGCCTGCGGGCATTGAGTTTGTTGACGGACCGTTGCCGCGCAATCCCAATGGCAAGATCGACCGCAAACTGCTATCGGCCGATTGGGCCAAGAGGCATGCTGGCTAAGATTTTCTCTCCGAGCTGAAATTCAAAACCCACATTCACGCTATGTCACACCCTGAACACCCCTTGCCTGTGCATGCCCCCATGAGCCAGTTCTCCGTGAGCGAGGGGGAACTGGTGGTCGGTGGTCACCGTTTGTCTCAGCTGGCGGCGCGGGTGGGGCAAACCCCTTTTTATGCCTACGACCGCGCCTTGTTGCAGGCCCGAGTGGCTGAACTGCGCAAGGTGCTGCCGGCAGCGGTCAAGCTTCACTACGCCATGAAAGCCAACCCCATGCCGGCCGTGGTCGGTTTGATGGCCGGTTTGGTGGATGGCCTGGATGTGGCTTCGGCGGGTGAGTTGAAAGTTGCCTTGGACGCCGGGGCCCATCCGCAGGACATCAGCTTTGCCGGACCCGGCAAGCGCGATGCCGAGTTGCGCCAGGCGGTGGCCTCTGGCGTCTTGATCCATGTTGAATCGTTTCGCGAGGTCGCGGCACTGGAGGCGATCTCCCATGCGCTGGGCCTGCCGGCCCGCGTGGCGGTGCGTGTCAACCCCGACTTTGACCTCAAAGGATCGGGCATGAAGATGGGGGGCGGTCCCAAGCCGTTTGGCGTGGATGCGGAGCAAGTTCCGGCCTTGCTGGCGAATATTGGCCGGGCGGGACTGGCGTTTGAAGGCTTTCATTTGTTTGCCGGATCTCAGAACCTGCGTGCAGAATTTCTGTGCGAAGCCCAGCAAAAATCCTATGAACTGGCGCTACGGCTGGCACAGTATGCGCCGGCACCGGTGCGTTTTCTGAATTTGGGCGGGGGCTTTGGCATTCCCTACTTTGCAGGCGAGCAGCGGCTTGATCTGGCGCCCATTGGCGACACGCTGGCCTGCCTGGTGCAACGGGCGCAGACGGAATTGCCAGGCGCTGCGCTGGTGCTTGAACTGGGGCGTTATCTAGTGGGCGAAGCCGGTGTGTACGTGGCCCGCGTTGTGGACCGCAAGATATCGCGCGGACAGGTGTATCTGGTCGTGGATGGCGGAATGCACCACCACTTGTCGGCGTCGGGTAACTTCGGCCAGGTGGTGCGCAAAAACTACCCGGTCGCGATCGGCAACAAGATGGGGTCGCTGGAAAAAGAAACGGCCTGCGTCGTGGGGCCTTTGTGCACACCGTTGGACTTACTTGCTGATCGCATGATGTTACCGGTGGCGCAGGTAGGCGACCTGGTGGTTGTATTTCAGTCGGGTGCTTATGGGGCGAGTGCCAGTCCTCAAGGTTTTTTGGGGCACCCAGCCTGTCTGGAAGTTCTCGTTTAAAGGGCTGCTTTCTGCCGCCTTTCCTTGGTTTTTTCATGGCCTCGTGCTGGGCACCAGCGGGTCGTGCTTCCTGACACGGCTCCCAATTCAAACTGAGCACAAAGCGCCCACCCTCTGGCCCGGCAACTTGTAAACCCGGCGCCAGGCTTGCATTTCCTTGAGAAAAATCAAGAACATGCGAGCCGCTCCGTTCAGACTCGACGTTGGGGAAGGGACCGTGGAGCGAGAACATGATCAAAATATTCAATCACTATTTTCACAAGCGTACGCTGCTTCAAATTTTTTTCGATCTGAGTTTGGTGATTGCAACCGTCGTGCTATCGGTACTCACGCAGGTGGCCGATCCGGCGTCGGTTTCGTCGGTGGTGATCGCGACGTCGCTCTTGTTGGCGGCTGGCATTGTGTTCATCAATGCAGGGCTCGGGTTTTATCAGCGCGTTCACAGTTGTACGCTGGGGCAGACACGTGCGCGCGCGCTGCTGTCTTTGTGTCTCTCATTGCCTTTGGCTTATGCGGTGTTCCGTTTTTCCCCTCTGCGGTTCAATGATGAGAAAGTATTTTTGCTGGCCTTGCTAGCCGGTGTGGGCATGATGCTGATTCACCGGATCTACGTCACCCACGCCACGCCAAGAGCCATGATGCGCCAGCGTGTACTGATCTATGGCTCGGGTACACGAGCCCGGCTGGTGGGCCATACCCTGAAAAATTCAGATCCCAATGTTGAACTGGTCGGGTATTACGTCAGCCCCAATGAGGACATCACCGAGGCGTCTGCATGGCATCTTTTTTCAGATGGAAAGTCGTTGACGGACGTGGTGAAGGATGAGCATGTTGATGAAATCGTGGTCGCTTTGAGTGAACGCCGTGGGGGCAGCATGCCCTTGCGCGAGTTGCTGGATTGCAAACTGCGGGGTGTGCGGGTTGTTGACATTGCCACCCATTTTGAAAAAACACTGGGTCAGATCAGGCGTGATTCCCTCTATGCGGGGTGGCTTATTTTTGGCGACGGATTTGAACAAGGGCTGCTCCGCACCCTTGTCAAACGTCTTTTTGACATTGTGTGTGCCACGCTGTTGATCCTGCTGGCCTTGCCGGTGATGCTGGTGACGGGCCTCTTGATTTTGCTGGAGAGCGGAGGCCCGATTCTGTACCTGCAGGAACGTGTGGGTCTTCATGGGCGACTTTTCAATGTCGTGAAGTTCCGCAGCATGCGGATCGATGCAGAGAAAGATGGAAAGCCCCGGTGGGCGTCGGTGACGGATGACCGGGTGACGCGGGTGGGGCGCGTGATTCGCAAACTCCGGATTGATGAGCTGCCTCAACTCTTCAGCGTGCTGGGCGGCGATATGAGCCTGGTGGGGCCGCGCCCGGAGCGGCCCTATTTTGTGAATCAGCTGACGCAAGAGTTGCTCTTTCGGGGCTTTCTGCTCCGCCTCGAACTG
>JAZKHK010000082.1:44867-74656 GCA_040385425.1 Pseudomonadota bacterium
TTACTATGCGGTGCGCCAAAGCGTCAAGCCGGGCGTGACGGGATGGGCGCAAGTGCGGTATCACTACGGGGCGACGGTTGAAGATGCCGCTGAAAAACTGCAATACGACCTTTATTACGTCAAGAATCACAGCTTGTTTCTGGACCTCGTCGTCCTGTTTGAAACCATCGGGGTTGTTCTCATGGGTAAGGGTGCCCAGTAATATGGTTTTGACCGCGTGGAGTTTTGGGCTGGTGGGCTTGGCGTATTCGGCCTTTGCGTTGCGCTTGCTCCAGCTTGGCTATGGACAGGCGGCACGCGAGCGCTCCAATGTGCTTGTTTTGGCGGCCCTCATGGCGAGCGCCTTATGGGGATGGTTTGGGCTCACCCTGGTCTTGACGGGCAAGCCGCTGTTTTTGCTGTTCAGCGCATTGTCTGATTTGCTGCGGTATGGTTTCTGGTGTGCTTTCCTGTTGATTCTGCTACGCCCGAATCCGGCACAACGCACTTCCACTGGCATGGTTTGGATGGCGCCAGCCACTGCCGCTGTGATACTTTTCGGACTGATGGCGTACTTATTTGCCGCCATGGGCATCAACGTGATGGGGAATCCCGCGAAATTGATTTTGCTCAGCTCGATGGCTTCACCGGTGCTGGCCATGGTCTTGCTGGAGCAGGTGTTCAGAAATGCTTCAGACGATTCCCGCTGGAACATCAAACCCTTGTGCCTTGGCCTGGCGGGGGCATTTTTGTTTGATTTGTATTTGTTTTCTCAGGCTGTTTTATTCAACCAGCTAGACGGCGATGCGCTCAGCATCCGGGGCGCTGTGCACACTTTGATTGTTCCTTTGCTGCTGCTGTCAATGACGCGGCGTAGCGATTGGGTTTCAAAAATCCACCTGTCACCCAAGGCGGCTTTTCATTCGGCAACGCTGCTGATGTCAGGTATTTATCTGATATTTATCTCGAGTGTGGGGTACTACGTTCGCTACTTTGGTGGGGATTGGGGGCGCGCCCTCCAGCTTGCGCTGGTGTTTATTTCGCTGGTCATCCTGGTTGTTCTTGTGCTGTCGGGATCGGTGCGTGCCCGGCTTCGGGTGTTTTTAGGCAAACATTTTTTTCGTTACCGCTTTGATTACCGTGAGGAATGGCTGAAGTTCACGCGCACCTTGTCAGCCAAGAATTCACCGCAAGAAATGGGGCAGCAAGTGATCCGCGGTCTGGCAGATATGCTGGAGAGTCCCGCCGGCGGGCTGTGGATGAAGGTGAAGGGGGAGTCTTCTTTCAGCCAGACGGCGCGCTGGAATCTGGCGCAATCGCTTGAAAAAGAAGAGGCCAACTCGCCCTTGTGCCAGTTTATGACCAGCAGCGGCTGGGTGATCAATCTGGAAGAGTACCGCTCGTTCTCCCGGCGTTACGGAGAACTGAAACTCCCCCCTTGGTTGATGGGCCTGGCGCAGGCCTGGCTGGTCGTGCCGCTGATGATCGGGGATGAGTTGATTGGTTTTTGTGTGCTGGCCAGTGCGCGAACCCGGATCGATGTGAATTGGGAAGTGAATGATCTGCTGAAGACGGCCGGTCAGCAGGCGGCCAGTTTTCTGGCACAGATGCAGGCCACGGAAGCCTTGCTGGAGGTGCGCAAGTTTGACGCCTTCAATCGCATGTCCGCCTTTGTTGTGCATGATTTGAAAAACATCGTGACGCAACTCTCGCTGATGATGAAAAACGCCAAACGCTTGAGCGACAACCCTGAATTTCAACAAGATATGTTGATGACGGTAGAGAACTCCCTGGACCGCATGCGGCAACTCATGCTCCAGTTGCGTGAAGGGGCCACGCCGGCAGGAACTGCCTTTGGCGTCAACCTGGGGGGCATCATTCAACGCATTGAAGCTGTCGCTGCCAAGCGGGGCAGAGCGCTGGAAGTTCATGTGCAGGAGTCCGTTGAGACGCGTGGTCACGAGGACCGTTTGGAGCGGATCATCGGTCATGTGGTCCAGAATGCTTTTGATGCCACGGAGCAGGGCGGGCGTGTCTGGCTCAACTTGGATCGCCTGAGCGGTCAGGCCCGCGTGGTGGTGGGTGACACAGGACACGGCATGTCCCAGGAGTTCATTCGGGATCGCCTGTTCAAACCCTTCCAAACCACGAAACAGGCGGGAATGGGTATTGGTGCCTATGAAAGCTTTCATTACGTCCAGGAGTTGGGCGGCCGCATGGAGGTCGACAGTGAACCCGGGCAAGGGACGACCGTCCAGATTTTTTTACCTTTGTTTGAAACCCAGAAGGAATCAGACCTTCACTCGATGGAGGCTGCATGACAGTTGAAAAAACGCGTTCGTTGTTGATTGTTGAGGACGACCTGGCTTTGCAAAAACAGATCAAGTGGTCGCTCGACCGATTTGATTCAACCACCGCCCATGACCGGGAAAGTGCGCTGCTGCAGTTGCGAAAAAGCATGCCCGCCGTGGTCACGATGGATTTGGGGTTGCCGCCTGATGCGGATTCGGTTTCGGAGGGATTTCGGCTGCTTGAACAGATCATGGGCTTCGACCCCGACATCAAGGTGATTGTCTTGACCGGACAAAACGACCAAGCCAATGCTTTGCGTGCGGTTGCCATGGGGGCTTATGATTTTTTCGAGAAACCGTTCGAGCCCGATCTTCTCAATCTGACGGTTGAGCGCGCCTTCAGGTTGTTTGAACTGCAAAGCGAGAACCGGCGACTGCAGGCTATGTACCAACCCGATGCCTTATCAGGGTTGATCACGCGCGACCCGGAGATGCTGCGTATCTGCCGCACGATTGAAAAGGTGGCCAGCAGCAATGCCACGGTCATGTTGCTGGGTGAAAGCGGCACTGGCAAAGAGGTGTTGGCGCGTGGCCTGCACCAATCGTCACCCCGGCGCGCGGAGAAATTTGTGGCCATCAACTGTGCCGCTATTCCTGAAAATCTGTTGGAGAGCGAACTTTTTGGTTTTGAGAAAGGGGCGTTCACCGGGGCCGCCAAAATGACGCTTGGCAAGATAGAAACTGCCAATGGCGGTACGCTGATGCTGGATGAAATTGGTGATTTGCCTTTTTCATTGCAGGCCAAACTGCTGCGGTTTTTACAGGAAAGAACGATCGAACGCGTGGGCGGTCGGCAGGAAATACCGGTCGATGTCCGAATCGTATGCGCAACCCATCAGGATTTGAAGACCCTAAGCAAAGAGGGGCGTTTCCGCGAGGACTTGTATTACCGCCTGGCTGAAATTGTGATCAACATTCCCCCTTTGCGTACCCGTGTGGGCGATGCTGCACTGTTGTCGCATGCCTTTGTCCGGCGCTTTGCACAAGAACAAAACAGATCCGCCATGCTGCTCAGCGAAGAGGCGGTCAGGGCGGTTGAGTGTCATTCATGGCCGGGCAATATCCGCGAGCTTGAAAACTGCATCAAGCGCGCCACCATCATGACGGATGGCAGCCAGATCACGAGCGAAGACCTGGGACTTCAGAGTTCGATGGGGGATGAAATTGATCACTCCCTGGATCTGCGGCTGATCCGGGATAACGCCGAGAAACGGGCGATTGTGGCGGCGCTGGGTCGTGTCAATGGAAATATGGTCAAGACGGCTGAATTGCTGGGCGTGAGCCGACCCACGCTTTACGATTTGATGCACCGATTGGGCTTGAAGTAGTTCCCTCGTATTGAAATAACAAATCATGAAAAAAATGAACTCTAAAAAAATACAGGGTGGCGCGGTGATGACGACCGCCCTGTTGGTTTTTCTGTTGACGGCGTGTAGCGAGAAACCGGAAGTCATGATCATCTCTGCCAAAGATTATTTGGTGAAGAGCGATAACAAGGCTGCTGTCATCCAGATTAAAAATGCGCTGCAAAGTAATCCGAACCTGCCTGAGGCACGATTTTTGTTAGGGACGACCTTGCTCGACATGGGGGACCCCGTTGGGGCCGAAACTGAATTGCGCAAAGCCCTGGAATTGAAATACGCCCCGGATGTGGTGGTGCCTCCATTGGCAATTGCGCTGCTGGCGCAAGGGCAAGCCAAAAAGCTGACAGAAGAATTTGCCACGAGGGCGTTAGGCCAAGCCTCCGCCCAAGCCAGTCTGCAGACGTCGCTGGCCTCGGCCTATGCGGCACAGGGCAAGACTGAGCTTTCACAGGCGGCCTTGAACGCCGCTTTGCTGGCGGACCCCGGTTATGCGCCGGCGCTGCTTGCTCAGGCACGACAAAAATCCGGGCAACGTGACTTTGATGGCGCACTGGCCATCATCGATGGGGTCATTGCCAAATCCCCGGAGAGTTATGAGGCCTGGAAGTTGAAGGGCGACATCCTTCTGTACGCAAAAAACCAGCTTGCTGACGCCCTGGCGGCCTATCGTAAATCGGTGGAAATCAAACCAGGATTTTTAGCCGGTCATGCCGCCATCATCACGATTTTTTTGCAGCAACGCAATTTTTCAGAAGCGGCCTTGCAAGTCGAACAACTGAAAAAATTTGCGGCAAATCATCCTCAAACCCGGTACTTTGAAGCTCAACTGGCCTTCCAGAAGAATGATTTCAAACTGGCCCGGGAGTTGGTGCAGCAGGTTTTGAAAGTGGTGCCCGAGAACATTCAAGGTTTGATTCTGGCTGGCGCGGTAGAGCTTCAACTCAATTCACTGCTGTCGGCGGAGGGCTATTTAAGCCGGGCGGTGCAGGCTGCACCTCAGTTACCCCTGGCTCGGCGCCTGCTGGTTGTCACTTATCTCCGGTCAGGACAGCCGGCCAAGGCGATGACGACTTTGCTTCCGGCATTGAATGAGGAGAGTGTTGACCCTGAACTGCTGACATTGGCTGGCGAGGTGTATGTCCAAAACGGGGATGTCAAACAAGCGCAGACATATTTCACCAAGGCGGCCCAGCGGGCGCCCAAGGACGCGAGAAAGCGCACAACGCTGGCGCTAAGCCATTTGATGAACGGATCAGCGGACGCTGCTTTTGAGGAATTGCAAAATATTGCGGTCTCTGACCCGGGTACGACGGCCGACTTGGCCTTGATTAGCACCCACCTGAATCGTCAAGAATCTGAAAAGGCTTTAAAAGCCATTGATGGGTTGGAGAAGAAGCAGCCTGACAAGCCCCTGGCCGCTCAATTGCGAGGCCGAGCGCTGTTAGCCCAGCGGGATATTGCCGGTGCGAGAAAGAGCTTTGAGCGTGCCTTGACCATCGACCCCGGCTACTTTCCTGCCGCGGCCAATCTGGCCGCATTGGACATGGCGGACAAGCAGCCTGATGTTGCCAAAAAAAGGTTTGCAGCGATCTTGGCCAAAGATCCTAAAAATAGCCAGGCCCTGCTGGCGTTGGCCGGGATCGCGGCCAACTCGGGGGGGGCCAAAGAGGAGGTTGCCAAGCTCATTGGCAATGCCGTGTCTGCCAACCCCACAGAGGTGGCGCCTCGTTTGTTGCTGATCGATTTCTATCTTCGCAACCAGGATGCCAAAGCGGCCTCATCGACGGCCCAAAATGCAGTGGCTGCCTTGCCCAACAGTCCGGAGGTGCTGGAAGCATTGGGGCGGACGCAACAACTGGCGGGTGAATATAACCAGGCCATTGCCACCTACAACAAATTGGCAGTCATGCAACCGATGTCGCCACAGCCTTACCTGGGTATGGCGAACGCACAGAACGCCGATAAAAACAAGGACGCGGCCTACAGTAGCCTCCGTAAGGCACTTGAAATCAAGCCCGATCTTCTGGAGGCGCAACGGGCCTTGATCGCCTTTGATCTTGAAGAAAAAAGATTCCCGCAGGCACTCGCGATCGCGCGCAACGTGCAGAAGCAGCGACCCAAGGAGGCGGTAGGTTATGGGCTTGAGGGCGATATCAGCGCCGCGCAAAAAAATTGGGAAATTGCCGCCACCGCTTATCGTGCCGGGCTCAAGCAGGTGAACTCTCCTGAGTTGGCCCTTAAACTTCATTCAGCGTTACTGGCTTCTGGCAAGAGCCCGGATGCAGACAAGTTCTCAGTCACCTGGCAAAAAGACAATCCCAAAGATACCCTCTTCCTGCTTTATCTGGGCGACCGAGCCCTGGGGCGTAAAGAGTACGGCAGTGCAGAAAAAAATTATGCAACCGTCGTCAAGTTGCAGCCCAATAACGCGGTTGCGTACAACAATCTGGCCTGGGTGACTGCAAAGCTTAATAAAGAGGGCGCCATCGCGTATGCTGAGAAGGCCAATACCCTGGCCCCAAATCAAGCTGCTTTTCTGGATACCCTGGCGATGTTGTTGTCTGAAAAAGGTGACTATGCGAAGGCTCTGGAACTTCAGAATAAAGCGCTGGCCCTGCAGCCCTTGAATACGCTGTTCAAACTCAATCTGGCCAAAATCCATCTCAAGGGAGGGCAAAAAAGTCTGGCCAGAAACGAACTGATTGAATTGAACAAGCTGGGTGATAAGTTCCCGGCCCATGCAGAGGTCGTCTCCCTGATGGCAACGCTGTAAAAGCGTCGGATATTTTTACACTTTTTGTTTTTTTGCTGGAGTTGAAAATAAATTCACATGTAAATCAATGGGTTACATGGGGTGGCGCGTTATATGCGTGTGTAATAAATAGAAGAAAAATGTATTGAAAAGTTAAAAATTGTTCCTTGAAAGCCTGAGTTTTTACTTCATCATGCGCGTTATGCGTGCAATTGTGGATTGACGGAACGACTTGAAACTGTGATTCTGAATCAGGGGATGACTTATGAATGAGATTGACAAGCAACCTGGAAAGAATGTCGACACGGCAGACGTGCCAAGTCAGGTGTCGTATCCGGCGGTTTCTGTATCCCGGCGTAGACTTATCAAGCTGGGAACGGCTGCTGTCCCTGTGGCTGCGACATTGGCCAGTCGTCCGGCATTGGCATGGCATTGTCAAAGTCCGTCGGCCTGGGGTTCTGAAATCATCAATCCCAATACAAGTTTAAAAAACAGTGCTGGGCATGCTTCTTATATTGATGAGACGTGGACCATCAATAACTGGAAAAAAAATACACCCCGAACCGGTAATGGGCTGGATGATGATGGTGTTGCGGGAATGCCTTGGAGCGAATTACTGAGCCTTTGCCCCGGTCTTTATAACAATCAGACCAGAACGAAAAGTTCAAATAATAAATATTATTTTGACTATCGAAAGGTGACGGTTGGGCATTTGACTACATATGTTCCTGGTTTTGTAAATCCTGGGTTTTCGACGGCCATTCTGGTAAAGGATGTGTCACCCAATGATTTAAAAACTTATCCTCTTTTTGCGCAATTAAATTATTTAATTTTGAAGCAAGTTAGATTTAACAATGATATTGACAGATGTATTAAAAATGATCAGCTAGCCGAAATGGCATCAGGAACTTATCTGGAGAATGGCAGGGGCTGGGGTTTTCAGAAGGTAAAGGATTATCTTTATAACAACTATATAGTGCGGCCCTGAGTTTTTGAAAACGAGGATTTTTTGGCTTTTTGGTCTCCTGTCCCTGTTGCAAGTTTTAAATTTCATAAATGGGAAGGAGATGAGTTTTCCGCCGTTTATGTCGTCTCCACTGGCGATACACATTTGCTGGAGTGGTGGGCGCTGGAGTTGCTTTGCTTGATTCAGGTTTCTCCACGAACCACACAGGGGCTGACAATCGCCCTGACTGAGCTCATGACAATTGGGGAGTTCGACAAGAGTGTGGAGTTTGTTGATGCCACGTTGTTCAAATTGCTGGAGGCCGGACTTGTCGTTCGAACTTCACATTGAAACTCTCTGAGCTTGCCCCCTCTGAATTGACGCGCTTGCTTCGTCGCGGCGAGTTACTGTTAATGCTGGGGCCGTTTGTTGTCCGGTTGAAGACGGATGTGTCGTCTCTTGCAATCGATATTGCGCTGATTTATGCTGATTTTGAGGTTTCTTCGCTGGATGCTTTTGCTGATTTTCATGTGGAAGTTATTCGTGAAACCGGCTTGCGGCGCTGGGTTAATCCGCAAGTCCGGTTTTACTTTGACGGTCGACCTTCCTTCACGCCTTTACCTGCGGCTCAGGCATTTGCCATGTTGGAGTGGGGGCTCAACTGGTGCGTGGCGGCGCACTGTCATCAGTATCTGATCATTCATGCGGCCGTGATTGAGAAAGACGGTCGTGCTGCCGTGTTGCCTGCGCCACCGGGTTCCGGAAAAAGCACCTTATGCACGGGTTTGGTCATGCGGGGCTGGCGTCTGCTTTCAGACGAATTGGCTCTCTATGACATGGAAAGCGGCATGATTTACGGCATGGCCCGCCCCATCAATTTGAAGAATAAATCCATCGATCTCATCCAGAATTTTGCCCCTCTTGCTGTGATGACTGCTCCCATGCCGGGAACGACCAAAGGGACTGTGGCCTTGGTGCGCCCTCCCGTGGAGAGCGTAATGCGTGTCCACGAACCGGTCAAAGCGACGTGGATTGTGCTGCCGAAATATGTGCTGGATGCGTTCCCTGAGTTGGTCCCGCATAGCCGGGCGCGCACCTTGATGCTCATTGCCGAGCAATCGTTCAACTATGACATTCTGGGTCAATCTGGCTTTGAGGGGGTGGGGAGGCTGGTCGACCAAAGTGAGTGCTATCAATTCACCTATAGCCAGCTTGACGATGCAACGCGTATTTTTGATGAGCTGCTGGTGAGGCAGGCCGCATGATGGCGCACCGCGATTTGATTGTCACTGCACTGTTGGCGCCCCAAGTGCTTGCGCATTTGTCCGCGCTGCAATGGGACTTGCTGATACGCCAGGGGCGGCGTTCCAATTTGTTGGCGTGCCTGGCGCATCGGTTGACTCACGCGGGCTTGATCGACGCTGTGCCTGTCGCGCCTCGCCGTCACCTGAGTTCTGCTTTGCAAATGGCGCAAAGACAGGAAATCGCCTTGCGATGGGAGGTCGAATGCCTTCAACTAGCGCTGCAGGAGGCCAATGTCAAGGTTGTTTTGCTCAAGGGCGCTGCCTATGTCATGGCTGGGCTTGCAACGGCACAGGGTCGGACTTTTTCAGACGTTGACATTCTCGTTCCCAAACCTAGCCTGGACCTGGTCGAAAGCGAGTTGACGGTTCATGGCTGGCAAGGGGCCTACCACGATGAATACGACCAGCATTACTACCGGCGCTGGATGCATGAAATACCCCCCATGCGTCACGTCAAGCGGGGAACCACCCTGGATGTGCACCACGCCATCCTGCCCGAGACCGCACGGGTGAAAGTCAATACAGCAGCCATGTTGGCGGCGGTCATTGCGCTGCCAGGCCACATGAATCTGTATGTTCTACAGCCCACAGACATGTTGCTTCACAGCGCAACGCATCTGTTCCATGAAGGAGACTTTGAGAAAGGACTGCGTGACCTGTTTGACCTGGATAGCCTGCTTCGCCTTTTTGGTGAGATACCGGGTTTCTGGGCGCAACTCGTGCCGCGTGCCGCGGCGCTCGGATTGACGCGGCCTCTTTATTACGCCTTGAGGTACACCACCTTGATGCTCGATACGCCTGTGCCTCAGTCGGTGCTTGACGCAGCCCAGACCGGAAGGCCGCCTGCGTGGCTGAGGTGGCTGATGGATGCCTGTTACTTGCGCGCGCTACGACCGGTGCATCGCAGTACGCATTCCCGCGGGACGCGGCCTGCACGTTTTGCGCTGTATGTCCGCTCCCACTGGATTCGGATGCCATTTCATCTGCTGGCCTATCACTTGGGACGCAAGGCATTGAGTCCATCAGGGTCGATCAAGGAAGAAAAATCGTTGGCAGAGGTGAAAGCTTGAAGGGACTATGGCGGCGCCATCTTTGTCCAAGTGGATGGGGTGTTATTTGGCGCGGCCATTATCAGGATGATCCATGAAATTCAGAATTTTCCTTATCGTTGCAAGCTTCTTTCTGACCGGATATTTACGGGCTGACATGACGAGTGCGATTGCTAAAGTCAAACCGTCGGTGGTCATTGTGGGGACCTTCAAGAATACAAACAGTCCGCGATTTCGCTTGCGGGGCACCGGCTTTGTCGTCGGCAACGGCAATTTGGCCATCACCAATGCCCATGTGCTTGTGCAATCTGCTGAAGAAGACCCGGAAGCTGCTTTGGTGATCCAGATCCGGGTGGGACAGAACGGATTACAGATGCGCCCCGTGACGGTGCTTGACGTGGACAAAATTCATGACTTGGCCCTGTTGCGGTTTGATGGACCTGCCGTGCCTGCTCTCAGTGTGCGTGATTCGGGATCGGTTCAGGAAGGGCAAGCCATTGCCTTCATGGGGTTTCCGATTGGGGGCGCACTTGGTTTCTCACCCGTGACGCACCGAGGCATGATTTCGTCCATTACGGCGGCGGCGATGCCCAGCGCCACAGCACAGCAACTCAATGAAAAAGTGATCCGCAGTTTGCGCGGGGGCGGCAGCTTCGATGTCTTTCAACTCGATGGAACGGCCTACCCCGGCAACAGCGGCGGCCCTTTGTTTGATCCGGATACGGGCGAGGTGCTGGGTGTTGTCAACATGGTGTTCATCAAGGGAACCCGCGAGTCCGCCTTGACCCACCCGTCAGGCATCAGCTACGCGATTCCTTCCGGGTTTATTCTTCAGTTGTTGCAACGAGGCAAAGCCAACTAACCCTCTTTTACCGGCCGTACACATCCTCAAACCTGACGATGTCGTCTTCGCCCAAATAAGAGCCCGATTGCACCTCGATCATCTCCAGCGCCACGCGTCCCGGGTTCTCCAGCCGATGGGTGGTGCCCAGGGGAATAAAGGTGGACTGGTTCTCAGACAACAGAAACGTTTCTTCCGCCCTTGTGATTTTGGCTGTGCCGCTGACCACAATCCAGTGTTCAGCGCGGTGATGATGCATTTGCAGGGACAGGATGCCGCCTGGCTTGACCACGATGCGCTTGACCTGAAAGCGCTCGCCTGCATCGACCCCGTCGTAGGAACCCCAAGGGCGAAAGACTTTGCGATGGATCGATCCCTCGGCACGGCCTTGCTTTTTGAGGATGTCCACGATTTTTTTGACATCCTGCGTCTTGTCCTTGTGCGCCACCAGAATGGCGTCTGCCGTTTCAATCACCACCAGGTCGTTCACGCCGACGCAGGCAATGAGCCGGCCTTCAGACAGGGCCAGGGTGTTGTTGCAGTCTTGCAGCAGCACATCGCCTTGGGCGACATTGCCCGAGCTGTCTTTGGGCAGAACTTGCCATAGCGCGTCCCACGCGCCAACGTCCGACCAACCGGCGCTTAAAGGAATGACCACACCGGTGGGGAGAGAACCCGCAACCGCGTTTGATCCCGTGGCAATGCGCTCCATCACCGCGTAATCAATGGAGTCCGCAGGGCAATTGGCAAAGGCATCCTTGCCGACCCGAATAAACTCGCCGTCGGTTGATCCCTGATCCCATGCGGTTTGGCATGCAGCCAGGATGTCTGGCCGGCAGTCACCCATCGCGCTTAGCCAGACCGAGGCCTGCATCATGAACAGGCCGCTGTTCCAGAGGTAGGTGCCCGCATCCAGATAAGTCTGTGCTGTTGCCAAATCAGGCTTTTCTACAAAGCGGGTGATCAGGCTGGCGCTTGATTTTTCTTCGTTGGATTTCGCAATGTAAGCCGCACCTGATTGGATGTAGCCGTAGCCGGTTTCAGGCGCATCGGGGGTGATGCCAAAAGTAACGATGACACCGGTTTGTGCCAACGCAGCACCTTGGCTGACCACGCGCTGGAATGCCGTGATGTCGGTGATGACGTGGTCGGCTGGCATCACCAATAAAATGGGGTCCGCTCCGTTTTTGATAGCTGAAAGTGCAGACAGTGTAAGGGCTGGAGCCGTATTTCGACCTATTGGTTCCAATATGATCGTGCCGGGCTTGCCTAACAGGCGCAGTTGCTCGGCGATGACGAAGCGGTATTCCTCACCGCACACCACCATGGGGGGGGCCAGTTCAGCGCCTGAAATGCCTTCGACCCGGCGCACCGTGGCTTGCAGCAGGGAATCCTCGCCAATCAGTGGCAATAATTGTTTGGGGTATTTTTCGCGTGACAAAGGCCACAAGCGGGTGCCGGAGCCGCCAGACAGAACAACAGGTTGAATCAACATGGGTGAGTGCTAATGCTAAAAATTTGGGGGGTAATCGAATAGATCGTGGTTTTCAGGCGCGGGCATCGCCCCAGCGCAGTTGGGCCGTGTCGTCACCGCGGTACAGGGTGTCGCCATGGCGGTCCACGCAGTAATCAGGCGAAACGATCATCTCATTGAATCGCATGTCGGCAGCAATGCGGGTGTACTCAAACAAAATACTGCGTACCACTTTGGCGCCGGTGCGAATGTGACTGCCATGACCAATCCAGGCTGGCCCTGTGATGGTGGCGCCGGGCTCGATGCGGACGCTGGAGCCGATGCACACGGGGCCTTCAATCGTGACCTTGTCCCATTCAATGGAGGTGTTGAGCCCGACCCAGATACCGGGTTTGATCTCGCGCCCTGGCATGTTGACCTCGGCCACTTCACCCCGCAAGACACGTTGCAAGACGGACCAGTAATCGCTTACACGACCGATGTCGATCCAGTTGAAGAACCGGTTCTGGGCAAAGAACGGCAGATTTTTCTCAACCATTTGGGGGAACAACTGCGAGCCAATGTCATAAACCTGGCCCGAGGGAATCAATTCCAGTACGGCGGGTTCGAAAATATAAATGCCTGTGCTGGCCAAGGTTGACTTGGCTTCGGCTGGCTTGGGTTTTTCCTGGAAAGATTGAATCTTCCCATCTGGCGTTGCCACCACGACGCCGTAGTTCTGGACCTCCGCCAACGGTACATCGAGTGCGACGACGCTGGCAATGGCTCCTTTGGTCTTGTGTTCATGCAGGGCGGCACCAATATCCAGGTCGATGAGCGCGTCGCCGCAGAGCACCAGCGTGGCTTCATCAAAGAAACCGCTGAAATCCTGAATGCGCCGCATACCGCCCGCAGAGCCCATCGGGCGGGGCAGGATGTCTCCATGGTCAAGAACACCTTCGTAGGAGTAACCAATTTGAACTCCCCAACGTCTGCCATCGCCAAAATAGCGTTCAATCATCTGATGATGGTAGGCCACGTTCACCATGATTTCGGTGATTCCGTGACGCGCCAGATGTTCGATTTGGTATTCCATTAATGGTTTTCCCAAAATCGGCACCATGGGTTTGGGCAAATCTTTCGTCAGTGGCCGCACACGTGTCCCTTGTCCTGCGGCCAGAATCATTCCTTTAGCCATTAATCACCTCATCTTTGTTATTCATGGCATTGCATATCCATTGGGGTTGCCGCTTTGCCAGCGCCAGGCGTCTGCGCACATGGTCTCAAGGCCCCGCTCTGCGCGCCAGCCCAGCAACTCCCAAGCCTGGACCGGATCAGCGTAGCACGAGGCGATATCGCCCGCACGGCGCGGTGCTACTCGATAGGGGACCGGTTTCCCGCTGGCTTGTTCAAAAGCGCGCACCATGTCCAGCACACTGTAGCCTACGCCAGTGCCCAAGTTGATGGCGAAGCACTGAGCTTGTTGTTGCAGCCGTTCCAGCGCTTTAAGGTGGCCTAGCGCCAAGTCCACCACATGGATGTAATCGCGCACACCGGTGCCATCGGGCGTGGCGTAATCATTGCCCCATACATTCAGAAACTCGCGCCGCCCCACGGCCACTTGGGCGACAAATGGCAGCAGGTTGTTGGGGGGGCCCTGCGGGTCTTCACCGATCAGGCCGCTGGCATGCGCTCCTACCGGGTTGAAGTAGCGCAGGATGCCGATACGCCAAGTGGGGTCGCTGCGGTACAGGTCGCGCAGCATCTCTTCAATCACCAGCTTGGTCTGGCCATAAGGGTTGGTGGTGAACAAAGGGTGGTCTTCGGTCAAGGGCAGACGTTGCGGGTCGCCATAGACCGTCGCCGACGAACTGAACACCAGCGTTTTAACATCGCATTCAGCCATCGCTTCCAGAAGCCTTAAGGTGCCGACCACGTTGTTGTCGTAATAGGCCAAGGGGTTCTGTACTGATTCGCCCACGGCCTTGAGGCCTGCGAAATGAATCACGGCAGTGGCCCCACTTTGTCGCAAGGCGGCCAAGAGGGCCGATTGATCGCGAATATCGCCTTGCACGAGCGTAGGTTTTTTGCCGGTAATGCGTTCTATGCGCGCCACGGCCTCGGGCTGGCTGTTGCTGAAGTTGTCAAACACGGTGACATCATGTCCCGCGGTGAGCAATTCGACGCAGGTGTGGGAGCCGATATAACCCGCGCCGCCTGTTACAAGAATTTTGGTCATGGGGATGTGCTTGTTGCCAAGGAACGGGGATCACTTCAGGCGACACAGGCGGCCAGAAATGCTTGACCCGCCGCATCTTTGGCCGAGAGTTGAGGGGCCCCGTTCAGCTCAGGCCACCGGATGGCCAGCGTCGGGTCGTTCCAGGCTATGCAGCGCTCATGTTCCGGTGCGTAGTAGTCAGTGGTTTTGTATAAAAATTCGGCGGTATCGGACAACACCACAAAACCATGGGCCAAGCCGGGCGGTATCCAAAGCTGGCGCTTGTTGTCGCTGGATAAAATTTCGCACACCCATTGGCCGAATGTGGGCGACTCGCGGCGAATATCGACCGCCACGTCAAACACTTCCCCCGCCACAACGCGCACCAGTTTGCCTTGCGGTTGGCTCAACTGGTAGTGCAGACCGCGCAAGACATTGCGCGATGACTTGGAATGGTTGTCCTGCACAAACTGCAGGTCCAGCCCGGTCGCTTGCTTAAAGGCGCGCTGGTTGAAGCTTTCATAAAAAAAGCCTCGCGTATCGCCAAATACCCGGGGTTCTATCAGCAGTACATCGGCAATGGCGCAGGACGTTACTTTCATCAATAGACCTTTTCCTTGAGCAAACGCAGCAGGTATTGACCGTAGCCCGACTTGGCCAGCGGCTGTGCCAACTTGAGCAGCTGGGCATCGTCAATCCAGCCGTGTCGCCATACTATTTCTTCCGGCGCGGCCACCTTGAGGCCCTGGCGGTTCTCAATCGTGTAAATAAACTGGCTGGCCTCCAGCATGGATTCATGCGTGCCGGTGTCGAGCCAGGCGTAGCCGCGGCCCATGGTTTGCACATCCAGCGACCCCTGCTCCAGATACATGCGGTTCAGGTCGGTGATTTCCAATTCGCCACGGGCTGAGGGCTTGACGCATTTGGCCAGTTCAACCACCTGACTGTCGTAAAAATACAGGCCGGTGACGGCGTAGCGTGATTTGGGTGCAGTGGGTTTTTCCTCCAGGCTGATGGCGTGGCCGGCGTCGTCAAACTCCACGACGCCGTAGCGTTCGGGGTCTTGAACCGCATAGGCAAACACGGTAGCACCATGCGTCTGCTGGTTGGCGCTTTGCAGCAGCCCGGCAAAATCGTGGCCATAAAAAATGTTGTCGCCCAGCACCAGCGCACTCGGTGCACCAGCCAGAAACTTTTCACCAATCAAGAATGCCTGAGCCAAGCCGTCGGGCGAAGGCTGTACCGCATAGGAGATTTGCAGTCCCCATTGGCTGCCATCGCCCAGCAACTGCTCAAAGCGCGGTGTGTCCTGTGGTGTGGAGATCACCAGCACCTCACGAATACCCGCCAGCAGCAGCACGCTCAAGGGGTAGTAAATCATGGGTTTGTCGTAGATAGGCAGCAGTTGTTTGCTGACCACTTGAGTGGCTGGGTACAGGCGTGTGCCCGAACCTCCGGCGAGAATGATGCCCTTGCGCTTGATGGGTGCAATGGTCGTTGGCAAAGAGGATGTGGGGGTCATGTTTGATTTTTCCCTGTAATTTCAGACAGCATGCGTGTCACGCCTTGCTGCCAGTGCGGCAGCATCAAGCCGAATGCATCTTGCAGCCGGCTGGTGTCCAAGCGTGAATTCAAAGGTCTTTGGGCGGGTGTCGGGTAGCTGGAGGTCGGCGTGGGGGCTACTTGCGCCGGGCCGGCTTTGAGATCCCAACCTAAGGCCTGGGCTTGCGCCAGTATGTAGCGGGCGTAGTCATGCCAGCTGGTTTCGCCCCCCGCCACGCAGTGGTAGCGCCCAGCCAATTCGGGTTGGTGCATGGCTTTTAGAACTGCATGTGCCGTCACATCCGCCAGCAACTCGGCTGATGTGGGGGCTCCTATCTGGTCGTCAATCACGGTCAGCGTCTCGCGCTCACCCGCCAGGCGCAACATGGTTTTGGCAAAGTTGCCCCCGCGTGCGGCGTAAACCCAGCTTGTTCTGAAAATAAGATGTTGGTCGCAGGTGGCCACCTGCTGCTCACCTTCGAGCTTGGTCTTGCCATAGATGCTCAAAGGGCCGGTGGCATCCATCTCACACCACGGTTGGGAGCCACTGCCGTCAAATACGTAGTCCGTGGAGTAATGCACCAGCCAGGCGCCCAGTTTGCGTGCCTCAACTGCCAGTACGCCGGGTGCCAGCGCATTGACCGTGTGGGCCAGTTCGGGTTCGGCTTCGGCCTTGTCCACTGCGGTGTACGCTGCTGCGTTCACGATCACGTCGGGGGCGACACGGCGCACGGTGTCAGTCAAACCGGCCAAATTGCTGAAGTCGCCGCATAACTGATCCGGGTTTTGCGCCGAGTCATGGCCCAATGCGACCAACTCGCCCAAAACGCCAAGACTGCGCTGCAACTCCCAACCTACTTGGCCGTTCCGACCCAACAACAAGATTTTCATTGAGGGCATCCTTGAGTTGGCGGCTGCTCCCAGTTAATGGCCATATTGCTGCGCCACCCAGTCCCGGTAGCCGCCGCTTTGCACATTGGCCACCCACTCCGGGTTATTCAAATACCACTGCACCGTTTTACGGATGCCGGACTCGAACGTTTCGACTGGTCTCCAGCCCAGTTGCTGCTCGATTTTTCGTGCATCAATCGCGTAACGGCGGTCGTGGCCGGGACGGTCCGTGACATAGGTAATCTGGTCTTTGTAAGGCTTGCCATCCGCGCGGGGCTTGAGTTCATCGAGCAGGGCGCACACAATGTGCACGATGTCGAGGTTGGGTTTTTCGTTCCAGCCGCCGATGTTGTAAACCTCACCCAACTGGCCTGCCTCAAGTACGCGGCGAATGGCGCTGCAGTGGTCGGTGACATACAGCCAGTCGCGAATCTGCTGGCCATCGCCATACACCGGCAGCGGCTTGCCCGCCTGGGCATTCACGATCATCAGCGGGATCAATTTTTCTGGAAAGTGAAACGGACCGTAGTTGTTTGAACAGTTGGTAGTGAGTACCGGCAGGCCGTAAGTGTGGTGGTAAGCCCGCACCAAATGGTCGCTGGCGGCCTTCGAGGCTGAATACGGGCTGTTAGGCTCGTAGCGGTGAGTTTCAGTGAAGGCTGATGCAGTCCGATTCAAAGATCCATATACCTCGTCGGTCGAGACATGCAGCAGCCTGAAATCAGCCTTGGAGGTCGCGTCCAAGGCGGTCCAATAAGCTCGAACGGATTCGAGCAGATTGAACGTGCCCACAATATTGGTCTGGATGAATTCACCGGGTCCGTGGATGGAGCGGTCTACATGGCTCTCGGCCGCAAAGTTCACCACGGCGCGTGGCTGATGTTGTGTCAGCAAGCGGGCAACCAGTGCTGCATCGCCAAAGTCGCCCTGTACAAACACGTGGCGCGCATCGTCAGCCAATGAAGCCAGATTTTGCCGGTTACCCGCGTAGGTCAGCTTGTCGAGATTGATGACCGGCTCGTTTGACGCCTGCAGCCAGTCGAGCACAAAGTTACTGCCAATAAAGCCGGCGCCGCCGGTGACGAGGATGGTCATACTGTTTGCGTCCCTGAAACAAAAAATCTGACTCAATTATCGCCACGGCATGCCGGACTGACCAGCGCGTCCGACACGTCCATTGATATCTAATAAAAAATGCCACTAGCCCGCGTGGATAGTGCACAAGCAGCTTCACTTTTGATAGCAAGGCTGCTTGCCTGCCTGTATTTACAGCAGATTCATCTTCTTGGCTGATTCCGTCAATTCAGCGCGGAAGCTGGGGTGGGCAATCGAGATCATTTCCTGAGCGCGTTGTTTTGCCGTTTTACCGCGCAACTGCGCCACACCGAACTCGGTGACCACGTAGTTGATATCGTTCTTGCTGGTGGTCACATGGGTGCCGGGTGTGAGCGTCGGCACAATGCGCGTAATGCTGTCGTCCTTGGCGGTGGCCGGCAATACGATAAACGCCTTGCCACCGCGTGAACGGTTGGCTGCGCGTACAAAATCAGCTTGACCGCCCGTACCTGAATAGGGAACCGGGCCCAGGCTCTCCGACCCGCATTGGCCGAGCAAGTCGATTTGCAGGGTGGCATTGATCGCCATCAGCTTGTCATTTTTGCCGGCGAGGTAAGGGTCGTTGGTGAAGTCAACCGGGTGCATCTCAAGCGCCGGATTTCGGTGCATGAACTGGTACAGTTTTTTCGAACCGAGGCCAAAAGTAGCCACCATTTTCCCGGGCAGATAGTTCTTCTTGCGGTTGGTGACCGCGCCACTTTCAATCAGTGTCAGAATGCCGTCGCCAATCATTTCGGTATGAATGCCCAGATCGTGTTTGCTGGTGAGTTGCATCACCACTGCATCCGGGATGCCGCCGTAGCCAATCTGCAGCGTCGAACCGTCATCGATCATGTCCGCTACATATTTGCCGATCGCCTGCTGCACCGGGCCGATTTTGGGCAAACCCACTTCCATGATGGGATCACTGCTTTCAACCAGCGCCGCCACTTGTGAAATATGCACCAGGCAATTGCCGTTGGCAAAGGGCACGTTCGGATTGACTTCCAGGGCAATTACGCGAGCCTTGGCCACGGCGGCCATGGTGTAGTCGGCCCCCAGGCTGAGTGAGAAATAGCCATGCTCGTCCATGGGGGAGGCCAGCGAAAAAACAACATCCGCTGGAATTTGACCGCGTTCAATCAAGTTGGGCATTTCCGAGAAATAGCTGGGAATGAAATCGACCCAGCCACTCTGGCCCCCGGCACGCGTGGCACCGCCGTAGAAAAACGCGACATGGCGCACATGGTCAACCGTTTCCGGGTCGATGTAGCCATATTTACGCACCGCCAGAATCTGCCCGACCTTGACATCATGGAAACGGCGACGGTGCTCCGACAGAGCCGTCAGCAGTGCTGGCGGCTCGCCAACCCCGGTCGGGACAATGATGAAGTCACCGTCTTTAACCTGGTTGATGGCATCTTCGACGGTGCCGCGTTTTTTTTGATACAGGTCTTGAACTGACATGGTGCGCTATGTCCCTATCTGGTTATGTGTGGAAGTAAATTTTGCAGCCAAGAATGTAGTGAAGCAAGGTTGCGTCCGGCTGACAAACGTTGGCCATCTTATTGACGAGAGTCAATAATTCTTACTAAAACTTGACCGTTAGCCGCCGGATTCCAGCGTAAATGCGGCGTGCTGGTCTTGGCCAAGAATTTCGACCAGTTGCGGCAGCGCGAGTTGAAGCGCTGCCTTCAATGTATGCGGCGGGTTGATGATGAACATGCCACTGGCGGGCAGGCCGGGGCGGATGACCTCTCCTGCTTCATCCGAGGTCAACTTGCTTGACTTGATCGTCAAGGTGGCGTTCAGCCATTTCTTGCCTGATTTGGTCGCCAGGGTCTTCAGCTTGCGCGGTACATCGTGCGCCTCGGGACGCGGAATGATCGGGTACCAAACGGCGTAAGTGCCGGTCGCAAATCGGATGAGCGAATCGGCCACCATGGCCACCACGCGGGCGTAATCGTTTTTGATTTCGTAACTGGGGTCACTCAACACCAGCGCACGACGCGCCGGAGGCGGCAGGAATTTCTTGATGCCTTCAAAACCATCTTCGCGCAATACCGCAACCTGACGCCCCGCCTCCAACTGCGCGATGTTGGCCGATAGTGTTTTGGAGTCGGTGGGGTGGATTTCAAATAATTTGAGCTTGTCCCGCTCCCGTTCGTTCAACAGGCGTTGAATGATGAAGGGGGAGCCAGGGTAAACCTTGTGGCTGCCTTTGTTGTTGAAGCTGGCGACCAGATCCAGATAGTCCTGAATCACCGGGGCCAAACCTTCTGCTATTGATTTTGCAGCGGCTGACGGCTTCTTGACGGGGGCTGGCGGCGTATTGATTGAAGAAAGCAGCTTCAGGAAACCATTGGCGGCTTCCCCGCTGGTTTCGGCATATTCACCGTCGAGACGGTATAAGCCGGCTCCGGCGTGGGTGTCAAAAACCGTGAGTGCCGTATCTTTTTGCAGCAAATGCCGCAAGATGGCAATCAAGACAGTGTGTTTGAGAACGTCGGCATGGTTGCCGGCATGAAAGGCGTGGCGATAACTAAACATGTCCTATTTTAACGAAGCGTGTGATCGCACCTTCCTGTCATTTCATATGGCGTGTCGGTATCGCTCTTGGATTCACGCACAATGACGGCAACATCATGTGTAAGATTTTGTAATTGTGAACGCTTCGATCCCTCTTCTTCCAGAATTATCCAAGGCCCATGTCATCCATATGGACGCCTTGCCCAATGGCACCATGCTGGCCGAATTTGAAATTCTGGGGCTGCTGGGCGTTGGGGGCTTCGGAATGGTCTACAAGGCATATGACCATTCCTTGCAAAGAACCGTGGCCATCAAGGAATACATGCCTTCTGCCATCGTGGGCCGAGCGGCTGGCACGTCCCTGACCATACGGTCTTCGGTCGATCAATCTACCTTTGCGGCAGGGTTAACGTCTTTCGTGGCGGAGGCCCGCTTGTTGGCCCGATTCGATCATCCGTCGCTCGTCAAGGTTTATCGTTTCTGGGAGGCCAACAATACGGCGTACATGGCCATGCCCCTGTATGTGGGGATGACGCTCAAGCAGGCGCGCAGCCAGATGCAAAGCCCGCCGCCAGAAGCCTGGTTGAGACAAGTGTTGTGGTCGGTTCTGGAGGCTCTCAAGGTTCTCCATGAGAACAATACCCTGCATCGCGATGTATCTCCCGACAACATTTTTTTGCAGGATGTCGGGCCTCCCGTATTACTCGACCTCGGTTCTGCGCGCCGCGCGGTTTTGGATACGGGGCAAAAGTACACCGCGGTCCTGAAGGTGAACTACGCACCTATTGAGCAATACGCGGATTCTGTGGACCTGGTCCAGGGACCGTGGACTGATCTTTATTCGCTTGCTGCCGTTATTCATGGCTGCTTGTGCAACGAACCTCCCTTGCCTGCGACGTTTCGCGTGTTGCTGGATCGCATGCCCAAGATGGCTAGCGTCGCGGAAACCGTCAAGGATCATTTTGGGCAGTCCTATTCTGGGGAGTTTGTTGCAGCGATAGATCATGCCCTGTCGATTCAGCCTGACGCCCGTCCCCAAAATGTTGACGCTTTGGTCTCGGAAATGCAACTTATCCGGCCAGACAATCTATTGACGTTTGACTGGCGTGCTGATATTGGCGATTTGCTCACCGTGTCAGGTGATTCGCCACTCCAATTGCAGGAGTCATCGCAACCCGAGATGAAGACGAGAGTCGAGCTAAAAACCCGGCTACAGCCAGCCATCGCGGAAACTGGTGCGGAGAATTCCAAGCCGTTAGGCAAAATCAGGAAAGCCGGTCTGCCAGGTCTTATGGTCTTGATCGCAGTCTTGTTGGCGTCAACTTGGGTTTTCTTGAGTAAGCAGCAGGAGCCTGGGGTAGTAGCCCCGGTTGGCACACAGAAGATCATTGGGGTTTCAGCGCCAGTCTTGTCTCAAGGGACCGCGGACAAGGCTGTCGTCGCTGACCAGCGGTCTGCTGATGTCCGACCTCCGGCTGCCAAACTGCCCGCTTCAGCCCCAGCAAAGCGGGTGTCCCCCAAATTGCTTCCGCCCTCTCCTTCGGTGCAAAAGGAGCCTGTTGTCTTGTGTCCAGACAGTAATTTCATCACGCGACCTATGTGCATCTACCAAGAGTGCAAGAAATCGCAATTTGTACATCTTGCAATCTGCATAGAAAACCGGAATCGATATCCCGAGGGTAAAGATCGTATCAACCCCTGAACTCGTCTTTTTGACGAGCCAGTTGCTGGTCTAAAGCCCAAAGGATCGAATTTTGTATAATCTTTGGCTTCGCAGCGATTTTGTGGCTCCGCGGCGAAGCTTGATCCCCACCTAAGAGATTCCCATCAGAGGAACGCCGACCGTGGAAAAGAGCCCGACAAACCCTCTTTAAAGAGAAACTCATGACCAAAACTTTCAGCGCCAAATCCGCTGACGTGGTGCACGAGTGGTTTGTGATTGACGCGACCGATATGGTCCTCGGACGAGTAGCCAGCGAAGTTGCTCTCCGTTTACGCGGCAAACACAAGGCCATTTATACGCCTCACGTCGATACCGGTGATTTCATCATCGTTACCAACGCATCCCAGTTGCGTGTCACCGGCGCCAAGCCGATTGACAAGGTGTACTACAGCCACTCCGGCTACCCAGGTGGCATTTCTGCCATCAACTTCCGTGACATGCAGTCGCGCTTCCCTGGTCGCGCTTTGGAAAAAGCCGTCAAGGGCATGCTGCCAAAAGGTCCTCTGGGCTATGCAATGATCAAGAAGCTCAAGGTGTACGGTGGTGCTGAGCATCCTCATACCGCCCAGCAGCCCAAAGTTTTGGAAATTGCAGGCATTTCTGCCAATGCAGTTAAACGGGAGTCCGCCAAATGATCGGTGAATGGAACAATGGTACCGGCCGTCGCAAATCCAGCGTCGCCCGTGTATTCCTGAAAAAAGGCTCCGGCCAAATCGTGGTGAACGGCAAAGACATCGAAAAATTCTTCGGTCGTCAAACCTCCATCATGATTTGCAAGCAACCCCTGTTTTTGACGAACCACGCTGAAACGTTTGACATCATGGTCAACGTGGCAGGCGGCGGTGAGTCGGGCCAGGCTGGCGCTGTGCGCCACGGCATTACCCGCGCCCTGATTGACTACGATGCAACGCTCAAGTCCGAGCTGAGCAAAGCAGGCTTCGTGACGCGTGATGCACGTGAAGTCGAACGTAAGAAAGTCGGCTTCCACGGTGCACGTCGCCGTAAACAGTTCAGCAAGCGTTAATTTCACCAGAAATTTCGCCAACGAATTGTTGGAAAAAGCCGCCAGAATGCAGATTCAGGCGGCTTTTTTATTTCGACTGCTAGACTTTACGCCCCATGCGACTCCGCCTCCTTCTTCGCCGTTTGACTGTCAGCGCGCCGCGCATGGCGGTGCGCAGTGCCTTGCCCTGGCCGTTTCGCTGGGCTGTGCTGGCCATTGTTTTTGGATTTTGTGCCGCTATTGGCTTGTGGGCCTTCGAGTTTGGCAAAGACATTGCCGGTCTTGATCGGGGTACCAAGGAAGAGTTGCAGCAAGCCAAGACCCAGCTTGAAGTCTTACGCGCTGAAATGCTGACCCTTAAGGAGGCGCGCGACAAGGCGCAGTCAATCGCCAACACCGTCGATACCTTGATGACTTCGGAAAAAGTGGCGCAGGAGAGACTGGTCACGCAAAGCAAACAACTTGAAGCGGATAACCGGCGTCTCCGCGATGATCTGGGTTTTTTTGAAAAACTGATACCTGCGGCGGGTGTTGAGGGGATTGCGATTCGAAGCTTGCAGGCCGAGCTTCTCAATGGGCGCCAAGTCAAGTGGCAGGTGCTGGTGATTCAGGCGGTCAAAAATCCGTCTGAATTCAGTGGACGGCTGGAGTTGAGTTTTACCGGTGTGCAGGGGGGCAAGCCTTGGGTGGGGGTCATACCCGGTGGCGCGCAGGCTTTCACGCTGAAACAATATGGCCGCATGGAAGGTGTTTTTGAGCTACCACCGCAAGTTGTCGTCAAAGGTGTGACTGCCAAAGTTCTGGATGGGCAGGTCACCAAAGCCACGCAATTCATCAAGCTGTAGTTAAACTTGCGGCTCAAATTATTAGAGGATATCGACGTGTTCAACAAGAAAAAACAGCCTCCCATCAAAAGTCTGATTGCGCAAGGCAGTCAAATTGACGGAAATTTCAGATTCACAGACGGTTTGCGGATCGATGGTGAACTCAATGGAAACATCACGGCCCAGGCCGATGTGGCGAGTATTCTTGTGATTTCGGAGACGGCCACGGTCACGGGTGAGATCCATGCCGATCACATCATCATCAATGGCACGGTAATCGGTCCGATTCATGCCCGTTTGATGCTTGAACTACAGCCCAAGGCCCGCATTACGGGCGATGTTCACTATGCCGCGCTGGAGATGCATCAAGGTGCCATCATTGCCGGGCAGTTGCGTCCCCTTGTCGAGCTGGAGGAAAAGCCCACACTGAAACTAGCGGCAAATAACGCGTAATTAAATTCCCGAGCGAATTGCTGTACTATTAAAAAATTATATTGAAAGCTTGCAGAACAGCTTGCCGCTCCGAGCGGTTAGCGCTGTCCTCAATCATTTAGGAGAACCCATGAGTGCCGTCGCCGAAAATATCCAGACTGAAATGCCAAGCCCCATCCTTTTTACCGATAGCGCGGCCGCCAAGGTGGCCGACTTGATTGCTGAAGAAGGAAATCCTGATCTGAAATTACGCGTTTTTGTGCAGGGTGGTGGTTGCTCCGGTTTCCAATATGGATTCACATTTGATGAAATCACCAATGAAGACGACACCATCATGTCCAAGAATGGCGTGTCCTTGCTGATTGATGCCATGAGCTACCAGTATCTGGTGGGCGCAGAAATTGACTATAAGGAAGATCTGCAGGGAGCCCAGTTCGTGATTAAAAATCCGAACGCGACGACCACCTGCGGCTGCGGCTCCAGCTTTTCGTAAGCTGGGTCGCCCGGCGTTCAAGCCGGGTAAATTGCACCCAGTACACGGGCGCCTTTGGCGCCCGTTACTTTTTGCAGACTGGATGTTTCGTGCAGAAACGTTTTACGTGCCAGCCATGCAAATGCAGTTGCTTCTACCTGCAAGGGCGGCAAACCATGAGCTTGCGAGGAGCTGACCAGTCGCGACGGCAGCAGCGCTTGCAGCCGCTGCATCAGGTGGCCGTTAAAGGCGCCACCACCGCATGCAATCAGAATTTTGCTCTCAAATCCATAGCTTGTGACGCAGGCTGCGCAAGCGCTAGCGGTTAATTCTGTCAAGGTTGCCTGGACATCCACCGGCGCTACCGTGGCGAACCCGGCCAGCTTCGTTGCCAGCCAGTTGGGGTTGAACAAGTCCCGTCCCGTGCTTTTTGGGGCGGGTTGGTCAAAGTAGGGTTCGCGCAACAAGGCGGCCAACAGGTCGCCGTGAACCTGTCCTGTGGCTGCCCAAGCGCCATTGGCATCATAGGCCTGACCGAGGTGCTGCTGGCACCAGAAGTCCATCAGTGCGTTGCCAGGACCGCAATCAAACCCCAGCACGTCGTCCGCCAGTTGGGGGCCCAGTACGGTGAGGTTGGAGATGCCACCGATATTGAGCGTGGCCACCGTTGCGCCAGCGCGCCCGAAGACGGATTGGTGAAAGGCCGGCACCAGCGGTGCACCCTGTCCGCCAGCAGCCACATCACGGCTGCGGAAGTCGGCAATGACATTGATACCGGTCAACTCGGCCAGCAGGGCCGGGTTATTGAGCTGCAGGGTGTAGCCCGTGCCGTCAAAGGCTTGGGGCTGGTGCCGCACGGTTTGGCCATGGGCGCCGATGGCGGACACCGCTGCGTGGTTGACTCCCGAATCGTGAAGCAGACGGGCAACCACCTGGGCATAGAGGCGAACCAAAGCGTTAGCCGCCAACGCAGCACGGTGCAATTCATTCGGTCCCGGGCTGTTGAGCGACAGCAACTCCTGCGTCAAATCCGGCGAGAAAGGTGCCGTGGCATAGGCCAGGACGGTCAGGCGGGGGCATGAAAAGTCAACCAAAACCCCGTCCACTCCATCCAGCGAGGTGCCTGACATCAGGCCGATAAAGAGTTCTGCCACGAAATTCCGTCAGGTTGAATCAAAGCCAGAAGCGTTTATTGAACACTGCTTTGCTGCATGGACGCAGCGGCGGACAGGGCGACCCGGTTGGCGGATGCAAGGCGGGCAAACGCCGGCTTGGCATTGGCCGACACCGGGACGGATTCGCTCTCGCGGGCAATCGTGAGCGGGTCATGGTGGACGCCGTTGACCCGGAACTCAAAATGCAAATGAGGGCCGGTGGCCCAGCCGGTGGCGCCCACTGCGCCAATATTCTGGCCTTGGCTCACGGTGGCGCCTTTGCGCACATTGATGCGGCTCAGATGACCAAACAACGTAGTGTGGTTGTTGCGGTGTTTGATGATTACGACGTTACCGTAACCATTCTGGACGCCGGCAAATTCAACGACGCCATCGCCCACGCTGCGCACGGGGGTGCCGGTGGCTGCGCCGTAGTCCACGCCCAGATGCGCTTTCCAGACGCCCAAAATGGGATGAAAACGCATTTTGAATCCGCTGGTGACGCGGGAAAATTCCATGGGCGAGGCCAGGTAAGCCCGGCGCAGGCTCTGGCCGTCCAGCGTGTAGTAGCCGCCCTTGCCGCTGGCATTGGCGACGCGCGAACCATCGGCCGCAGGAGCGCCCCCGGCGACAGGTTCCTGGAACCACATGGCCTGGAAGGTCTTGCCGTTATTGACAAATTCAGCGCTCAACACGCGTCCGCTACGGAGCGGTTCACCATCGCCTTCCAGGGTTTCGTAAACAATGGAAAAGCGGTCGCCCTTGCGCAAGGCGCGATGAAAATCGATATCGCCCGAGAAAATTTCGGCCAATTGCGTGGCGATGGCATCGGGAATTTTGGCCTCATCGGTGGCGGCAAACAGCGAGGACTGGATCGTGCCGCTGACGAGGCGGGTGGAGGCGGTCAGGGCGGCGTCTTCCAGCCGGGACTGAAAACCGCGCGGGGTTTTTTCAATGACCAGGCGTTTGAACGTGCCGTCGGCGTCCGTACTCCAGCGGGCGCTGAGCTTGAGCAGGGTGTTGCGCTCGCTGGTTTCGGTGGTGACATTGCGCCCATTTCGCCCCAGCAACAAGCGCGCGGTGGCATCCGTGCGCAGGAAGGCGGCAGCGGCGGCATCGTCCACCCCCAGGCGTTTGAGCAGGGTGTCAGCGGTATCGCTGGTGCGGGTTACTTCGGAGCGGAAAAGCTTGAGCGGCTGGAGCGGCAGGTCGGTGGCAGTTGCGTTCAAAGGCAAGGCCTGAACGGATTCCATGACTTGGTGCACCGGTAAATCGGCGGCATCGGGGGCGAAGGAGGCCACGGCGTAGGCGCCACCGCCGCCGCCCAGCATCAATGCGGCGATAACGGCGGTCACTCGTTGGGGATATTTTTTGATCGTTTGGCTGGAAAAAGACACAAAGGCATGTCCAACATTCACAAGGCTGTTTTTCAAGAGAAGTGTTCCAAATCAAAATTGGTCTGCACGCGGTAGACCCGGTGCAGCGGCCATAAAGACTGGACCACTTAAAATCCAGCGCAAGAACGAAGTGCAAGTATAACTTCGCCCATTCCGTTGAACCCAAAAAACCCTTATGAATCAAGCCTTGTCCCCCCAGTTTTCTGTAACAGACCGTGTCCGGGAAGCGCTGGCCGTGACCTTGCGGGGCTGTGAGGAACTGATTCCGCAAGACGAGTGGGTGAAGAAGCTGGCCCGCTCGGAAGCTACTGGCAAACCGTTGCGCATCAAGCTCGGCCTGGACCCGACGGCGCCGGACATTCACATCGGCCACACTGTGGTGCTCAACAAAATGCGTCAGTTGCAGGACCTGGGCCACACCGTTATCTTTTTGATTGGCGACTTCACGACCCTGATTGGCGACCCGTCCGGGCGCAACAGCACCCGCCCACCGCTGACCCGAGAGCAGATCGAGGTCAATGCCCAGACCTACTACCGCCAGGCGTCCATGGTGCTGGACCCGTCCAAGACCGAGATCCGCTACAACAGCGAGTGGGGCGACGCGCTGGGCTCGCGCGGCATGATCGAGTTGGCGGCCAAGTACACCGTGGCCCGCATGATGGAGCGCAACGATTTTCATGACCGCTTCCATTCCGGCACGTCGATCAGCGTGCATGAGTTTTTGTACCCGCTCATGCAGGGCTACGACTCGGTGGCGCTCAAGAGCGACCTGGAGCTGGGTGGCACCGACCAGAAATTCAATTTGCTGGTGGGTCGCCACCTGCAGGCCGAATATGGCCAGGAGCCTCAGTGCATTTTGACCATGCCGCTGCTCGAAGGCCTGGACGGCATCGAGAAAATGTCCAAGAGCAAGAACAACTACATCGGCATCTCGGAAGACGCCAACACCATGTTCGCCAAGGTGCTGAGCATTTCCGACGTGCTGATGTGGAAGTGGTACACCTTGCTCAGCTTCAAGAGCGAGGCCGAGATTGCGGCGCTGAAGGCCGAAGTGGACGCGGGCCGCAACCCCAAGGACGCCAAAGTGGCGCTGGCCAAAGAGATCACGGCGCGCTTTCATTCCGTGGCGGCAGCCGATGCGGCCGAGCAGGATTTCATCAACCGCAGCAAGGGCGGCGTGCCGGACGACATTCCAGAGGTTTCCTTGCCCCTGGGTGAGGGCGGTGCCCCGCTGGGCATTGGCGCCTTGCTCAAGCTGGCCGGACTGGCTGCCTCCAGCGGCGAAGGCAACCGTCTGATTGACGGCGGTGGTGTGCGCATCGACTCCGGCGTGGTCAGCGACAAAGGGCTGAAGCTGGGTGCGGGCACCTATGTCGTTCAAGTCGGCAAGCGCAAGTTTGCCAAGGTCACGCTCGGCTGATCGCGCATGCTGGCCGTATTGCAGCGCGTTAGTGAGGCGCGGGTCGTGATCGACGGGCAGGTTGCCGGTGAGATTGGCGCCGGCCTGCTGGTGTTGCTGTGCGCCGAGCAAGGTGATACCGAGTTGCAAGGCGACAAACTGCTGGCCAAACTGTTGAAGCTGCGCATCTTCAGCGACCCCGCAGGCAAGATGAACCACAGTGTGCAGGACATGGACGGTCTGGGCACCGCAGGCGGCTTGTTGGTGGTGAGCCAGTTCACGCTGGCGGCGGACGCTTCGGGTGGCAACCGGCCGAGTTTCACGACCGCCGCCAAGCCGGAGGAAGGGCGCCGCTTGTACGACTACTTTGTGGCGCAAGCCCGGCTGGCGCATGCTGTGGTGCAGACCGGCCAGTTTGGCGCTGACATGAAGGTGCACCTGGTCAACGACGGGCCGGTAACGATTCCGCTACGGATTGCCCCGGACCAGGAAACGGCAAAAAATGCTATAAATTAAATAACTGTTCACGCTTGTTATACGCGGGCTAGAGGCCGATTTCATCATTAATTTGGCCTTAATACGGGCTCTCAAAGCCCAAACGGGCCAATATTTCCACTTCGCGCAGTTCCATCACCTGGGCGTCTTCCTCGCTGCTTTCATGGTCCCAACCCTGGGCATGCAGCGCCCCATGCACCAGCAGATGGGCGTAATGGGCTTCCAGCGTTTTGCCTTGCTCCTTGGCTTCCTGTGCAACAACAGGAGCGCACAGCACCAAGTCGGCGGTGACCACGGGTTCCATCGTGTAATCGAAGGTCAGCACGTTGGTGGCGTAGTCTTTCTTTCGGTAGTCGCGGTTCAGCGCCAGGCCTTCTTCGGCGTCCACGATGCGCACCGTGATTTCAGCATCGCTTTGCAGCGCATGGCGAATCCAGCGGGCCACCTTGTGGCGGGGCAGGGCGGCGCGGTGCAGGGGCGCGTCGTCGATTTTGCCGAATTGCAGGGATAAAGCGAGTTGGTTCAACATTAACATGATTAAAAAGGCTTCTAGCCCCCGATTAGTATGCGTGAGTA
>JAZKHK010000083.1:0-23837 GCA_040385425.1 Pseudomonadota bacterium
CAGAAAACCAGCAAGTCGGTCGGCCTGCGCGACGGCAAGATGTGGCAAACCGTGGTCAGCCAGATTCCGAGCTACCTCGACAGTGACGGCCTGGCCAACTACTTTCCGCCGCGCGACGGCGAGGCGAATCACGGCAGCGACACCCTCACCGCCTACCTGCTGGCCGCCACGCATGAAGCCGCCAGCATCAACCCGGCCTTCGCCCTGAGCGACGAGGTGCGCGCGCCGATGGAACGCGGCCTGATCGCGTTTGTCGAAGGCCGCATCCAGCGCGAGTTCTGGAGCCCGCGCAAGGACCTGGACATTCGCAAGCTCGCCGCCATCGAAGCCCTGTCGCGCTACGGCAAGGCGCAGGGCCGCATGCTGGCCAGCATCACTATCGCGCCGAATCAGTGGCCGACCCACGCGGTGATTGACTGGCTCAACATTCTCAAGCGCGTGACCGACGCGCCGGACCGTGACAAACGCATCGCGGAAGCCAACCAAGTGCTGCGCGCCCGCATCAGCTTCCAGGGCACCAAGATGATTTTCTCGACTGAGAAAGACGACTACTGGTGGTGGCTGATGCAAAACGGCGACGTCAACACCGCGCGCCTGATGCTGGCCGTGATGGACGACCCGGCCTGGCAAGACGACATGGGACGCCTGGCCAACGGCTTCATCGGCCGCCAGCAACACGGCGCTTGGCACACGACCACGGCTAATCTGTGGGGCGGGCTGGCGCTGGACAAGTTCTCGGCCAAGTTTGAAGCGGTGGCGGTGGCCGGCACAACCAAAGCCTCGATGAGCACGGGTTCAGCCACTGTGGACTGGAGCAAGGTCGAACGCATCAAGACCACCGACGCATCCGGCGCCGCGCACCAGACAACTTGGTTCGGCGCACCGGCGGCACCCGGCAACCTGCGCAACAACACCATGTTTCTGCCGTGGAGCAAAACGGCTGGCAAAGACACCTTGAACGTCACCCATCAAGGCCCCGGCAAACCGTGGCTGACGCTGCAATCGGTGGCTGCCATCCAGCTCAAGGCGCCGTTCAACGCCGGTTACCAGATCAAGAAGACGATCACCCCGGTCGAGCAGGCCAACAAGGCGCTGCCGGCGGGCAGCTACACGCGCGGCGACGTGCTGCGCATCACGCTGGAGGTGAACGCCTCCGCCGACATGACCTGGGCCGTGATCACCGACCCGGTGCCCGGCGGCGCCACCATCCTGGGCAGCGGGCTGGGGCGCGATTCGGAGATGGCGACCAAGGACGAGAAGCGTTCGGGCGACGGCTGGCCCGCGTTTGAAGAACGCAGTTTTGAGTCGTTCCGCAGCTACTACCAGTTCCTGCCCAAGGGCGTGGTGAAGATGGAATACACCATCCGCTTGAACAACGTCGGCGAGTTCTCGCTGCCACCGTCGCGCGTGGAGGCGATGTATGCGCCTGAGATGTTTGGGGAGACGCCCAATGCGCGGGTGAAGGTGGAGGCGGCTCGGTGACCTTGTTGGGTATTTTCCCCACTCACTCCCCCAACCCCTCTCTCGCCCCGCCGGGCGAAAGAGGGGAGCTTCATTTGGCCGCGTGTTTGAAGGGAGGCTCTGCCGAGCTACGGTTTGCTGCCCCCTGCTTAAGTCAAGCTAATGTCATTGATTTATATATATTTTCATAGTAAATTTGCAAAATGCAAAATGACTATGAAAACACTAGTTTCTTTGCGCTGACTGAAGCGCAAACGCGTCAGTACATCGACGCGGAAGCTGCGTGGCGGGCTTTGGAGGAGGCCCGTCTGGCGGCGGCAGAGGTGCGGGGGTCGATGATGTGGCGTACGCAAAACGGGCGACGCTATCTGGTGCGGGTGGCGGCCACGGGCGCACAAACTTCGCTGGGGCCGCACTCGCCTGAGAACGAACAGATTTATGAGCGCTTCATGACGCGCAAAACCGCGGTGGAAGCACGTCAAAAACAACTGCGTGAAACCGTCCAACAACACATCCGCATCAACCGTGCACTGCGGATAGGCCGGGTGCCCAACGTGGTGGTGGACACGCTCAATGCCTTGGCCACTGCCGGGTTGCAACACCATTTTTTGACTGTTGGCACCCATGCGCTGTATGCGTATGAAACCGCTTGCGGTGTGCGCGTGCAGACCGAGGCCACGGCGACACAGGATATTGACCTGCTGCTGGATACCCGCAAGTACCTCAAGTTTGCAACCACCATGCAGCGCCTGGACACCTCGCTCTTGGGCATTTTTCAAAAAGTGGACAAGACCTTCGTCTTGCGCGATGACCAGAAATACACCGCCGTCAACGCCGCGGGTTTTGAAATTGACGTCGTCCGTCGTGCGGCACAAAGCCGCGCGGGCATCGACCCGCATCCTTTGCGGGTTTCGGCGTTTGAAGAAGACTTTTGGGCGGTCCAGGTGGCCAGCGGGCAGGCACTTTTGGATGGGGGGCGCTTTACACAGATGGTGGTGGCGACCAACGGCAGCATGGCCACCATGCACGCCCCCTCACCCGAGAGTTTTGTACGGATCAAAACTGCATTGAGTCAGCGCCATGACCGCGACCCGCTCAAGAGCCGCAAGGATCTTTTGCAGGCGCAGGTGGTACAGCAGTTGCTCGATGAACACGGGCTTGGCTTTGTTGCCAAAGCACGGGTGAAGGTAGAGGCGGCGAAGTGAGTGTTGTACGTTGAATCAAATTAACGTATGATGCTCATCATGCGAAAATCGCCGCCTACACCTACTATCCGAACCACGGCCAAAGAAGCTTCACATGAGCGCATCGTCGGTGCTGCCGCACGAGCCATCCGGCGTAGCGGTTATGACGGTACGGGCGTCGCCGACATCATGAAAGAAGCGGGCCTGACGCATGGCGCTTTTTACGCCCATTTCGCATCCCGCGAAGCCATGTTGGCCGAGGCCGCAGACCGCGCTGGCGCTGAATCCAACGCCCTGGCGGCGAGTGTCATCGCCGCCGCACCGCCGGACCAGTCCTTACGGGCGCTCATGCAGAACTATCTCTCCAAGGCACACCTTGAGGGCATCGAAACAGGGTGTTCGATTTCAGCGCTCGTCTCTGAAATGCCACGGCAATCGCCCGAGGTGCGCCATGCAGCCACGCGCCACATCAAGGAAATGATCGATCTTGTCGCCCGTCAGTTGCCCGACTGGGGGCAAGCCAGCGCGCATGAGCGCGCGCTTGTTACCGTGGCCACGATGGTTGGCACATTGATGCTGGCTCGCGCAGTCGATGATTCCGCGTTGTCTGACGCGCTATGCAGTGCAACATTGAAGAGCCTGGCCCCTGGCGAGGTCTGAATCCATTTATCGCTTTTTTTATCCAAATATATGACGATCATCATGCCAAATTTCCTAATGACGACAGTCATAGCGTTCGACCCCCACACTTTTTGAAAAGAAGAAAAAGCCATGCAAGCATTCATCGTTGATCGTTATGGAAAAAAAGAGCGTTTGCGGACAGGCGACGTGCCGGAACCGGTGTTGCGCGAGGACGAGGTCCTGGTCCAGGTTCACGCCGCTGGTGTGAACGTGCTGGACTCCAAGATCCGGAGCGGGGAATTCAAGCTCATCCTGCCTTATCGCGCGCCCTTCGTTCTGGGGCACGATGTGGCCGGGGTGGTTGTCAAGGTCGGCCCGCGAGTTCGGCAATTCAAACCCGGTGACGAGGTCTATTCCAGGCCCGATGATTTCCGTATCGGCACGTTCGCGGAATTCGTTGCCATCAAAGAGGACTCCCTGGCGATCAAGCCCAAAAATATCACCATGGAAGAAGCCGCCTCCATTCCGCTGGTGGGTTTGACAGCCTGGCAGGCACTGGTTGAAAAGGCGAAGCTGAAGAAAGGGCAAAAAGTTTTCATCCAGGCCGGCTCCGGCGGTGTGGGCACATTTGCCATCCAATTGGCCAAACATCTGGGTGCGACTGTGGCTACCACCACCAGCGCGGGCAATGTCGCGCTCGTGAAGCGCCTGGGCGCAGATGTCGTCATCGACTACAGACAAGACGATTTTGAAAAAGTCCTGAGCGGCTACGACGTCGTTCTGAACAGCCAGGATGGCAAGACGCTGGAGAAATCCCTGAATGTGCTCAAGCCGGGTGGAAAACTCATCTCCATCTCCGGCCCGCCAGACCCTCAGTTTGCTGAAGAAATCAAGGCCCCCTGGTTGGTCAAACAGGTCATGCGTGTTCTGAGCTTTGGAACCCGGAGAAAAGCAAAACGCCTGAACGTCGGCTTCTCATTTCTGTTTATGAAAGCCAGCGGAAGCCAGTTGCGACAGATCACACCGCTGATCGAATCGGGTGCCATCCGCCCGGTTATCGACAAGGTCTTTCCATTCGCATCTACCAACGAGGCATTGGCCTACGTCGAAAGCGGGCATGCCAAAGGCAAGGTTGTCATCAAGGTCCGATGAACTATCGCCTTCAACGTCATTGCACGTCCATGCATATGACGTTCATCATATTTAAATAGATATTTAACCCCTGGAGCCTCAAATGAAAATTGAAAATTCTGTTGTCCTCGTCACCGGTGCCAACCGCGGAATCGGTTTGGTGTTTGCGCGCGAGTTGCTCGCGCGGGGTGCCCGCAAGGTTTACGCTGCCGCGCGAAATCCTGCCACGGTCACTTTGGCCGGTGTTCAGGCTTTGCAGCTTGACGTGACCCATCCCGAGGAAATCGCTGCCGCCGTTCAACAGGCGGCAGACGTGACGCTGGTGATCAATAACGCCGGCATTGCCCAAACCGGCGGGTTTCTTGCGCAGGACAGCGAAGCCGTTTCGCGTCGCATTTTTGAGACCAATTTCTTTGGCATGCTGAACATGAGCAAGGCTTTTGCGCCGGTGCTCAAAGCCAATGGCGGAGGTGCGCTGCTCAATGTGTTGTCGATCTCATCGTGGATCAACGGCAGCGAGTTGGCCGCCTATTCGGCGAGCAAGTCGGCTGCATGGTCGCTGACTAATTCCCTGCGCCACGAACTGGCGGTGCAGAATACACAGGTATTGGGCTTGCACATGGCCTACGTTGACACCGACCTCACGCGGGGCTTGGAAGTGCAGAAAAGCAGCGCTGAGGAAATCGTCCAGCGCGCGCTCGACGGGCTTGAGGCGGGCGCCGACGAAGTGTTGGCCGATGCGCTGACCCAGCAAGTCAGGCAAGGCCTGGCGGCGGCGCGACCGGTCTACCTTCCTCAAGCCAACTGAACCCGGTACAACCCATTCACTCCAGCAGAAAGACAAGCATGTTATTCACACCACTTACGACATCCTCCTTGCAACTCGGCCACCGCATCGTCATGGCACCACTGACGCGCAGCCGGGCGGTGCAGGCCAACACGCCCAATGCGCTGATGGCGGAGTATTACGGTCAGCGCGCCTCGGCGGGCTTGATCATCACCGAGGGCACCTCGCCGTCGCCCAACGGTTTGGGCTACGCCCGCATTCCCGGCTTGTTCAACGAAGCGCAAGTGCACGGATGGAAGGTGGTCACCGATGCGGTGCATGCCAAGGGCGGCAAAATATTCGTTCAGCTCATGCACACCGGGCGCGTGAGCCATGCCGCCAACCTTCCTGATGGCGCGCAAGTGCTGGGTCCGATGGCCGACATTTGCCCCGGAGAGATGTACACGGATTCGCAGGGCATGCAGCCGCACAGCGTGCCCCGCACGATGAGCGCAGACGACATTGCCCATGCCGTCGCAGAGTACGCGCAGGCGGCGCGACTGGCCATCGAGGCCGGATTTGATGGCGTTGAACTGCACGCAGCGAACGGCTACCTGATCGAGCAGTTTCTGAACCCCAACGTGAACCAGCGCACCGACGCCTATGGCGGCAGTGCGGAGAACCGTAACCGCTTCGCCCTCGACATAGCGCGTGCGACGGTTGCCGCCATTGGCGCCGACCGGGTGGGCATTCGTCTGTCGCCGTATGGCGTGTTCAACGGCACCGGCCCCTTTCCGAAAGTGGAGCCGCAGTACCTCGCACTGACTCAGGAACTGTCGGCGCTGGGTTTGCTTTATATCCATCTGCTGGACCATTCCGCGATGGGCACGCCGCCTGTGCCAGCCGAATTCAAATCTCAGCTCCGTCAGGCTTTCAAGGGGCTATTCATCCTGGCGGGTGGCTTTGACCGGGCCAGCGCGGAAAGTGCGCTGGTTGAGGGTCGCGCGGACCTCATCGCCTTCGGCCGCCCCTTCATTGCCAACCCCGACCTGGTGGAACGTCTGCGCGCCGAGGGGCCGCTGAATGCGCCTGACATGGCCAGCTTTTACACGCCGGATGCCAAGGGCTACACCGACTATCCGAGACTCGGAGCCTGATATGACCGCTGCACAACTCGCCGCCCCGACCTGATTCGTGAAAGCCGAGGTCAGCTCAGGCAAAGCTCGAAGCGTTGCTCGTTGACCTCGGTGCCCCATTGGCGTCCGAGTTGCTCCTGTACCAAGGTGAACCCGAAACTTTCGTACAGATGCCTGGCCGCATCCAGGCCCTCAAACGTCCACAGGTAAACCCGGCTGTAGTTGCGCGCCTTGCAGAACGCCAGTGCCGTGTGCAAAAGTTGCTTGCCCGCGCCCGTTCCACGCAGTGCGGGAGACACGATGAACCATCGCAAATGGGCGCCGTGCTCGTCGGCTTTCGAGCCGTCAATGGCGATGGCGCCTTCTATCTCGCCATCGCGGGTTGCCAGCCACAAGCCGTCACGCTCACAAGCGTAATCAAGACAGAACGCCGAGAGCTGGGTGGCCACCTTGGCCTCAAACTGAACCCCAAAACCCGCGTGCGGGGCATAAAAAGCCGCATGAAGATGGGAAATCCGCCCGATGCAACCGGGCAGGTAACCGTTGTGAATGGTCGGTGTTTTAATGTTCATTGCAACAGATTCTCCTGGGAGAACTCAGTTTACGAAACCCCGGCCACAAAGGATGCCATGCGCCCGACAAGAGAGCGTCAAACCCTGCTGAACACCATAGGGTGCAGCAAGATAATTGCTACTTTTTTTATAGCTACCTGCGCATTTTCTACGGGGGCTAGCGTCACTTTTGATGCTGTAAAAGGTGGTTTTAAACCGTCCGACACGCTGATCCTGGATCGTCATGGCGAAATGCTGCACCGGCTGCGCACCGATGCCACCGTGCGGCGCGGGCGATGGGTGGCGCTCTCTGATGTGTCGCCGGCCTTGCGCACGGCGCTGGTGCTGAGTGAAGACAAGCGTTTTTACGAGCACAGCGGGGTCGATTGGCGGGCGGTCTCCAGCGCCGCCTGGGGCAATTTATGGAACAGCAAAACACGCGGCGCATCCACCATCACGATGCAGCTTGCGGGGCTGCTCGATGACGATTTGAAGCGCGGCTCGGGCGGGCGCAATGTGGTGCAAAAGATCGGCCAGACGGTGTCGGCGCAACTGCTGGAGCGCAGCTGGCGCAAGGACCAGATTCTGGAGGCCTACCTGAATCTGGTGCCGCTCAAGGGCGAACTGGTCGGCATTGATGCGCTCAGCCACACCCTGTTTGGCAAGGCCGCGCACGGGCTGGACAACCGCGAGGCGGCAGTCGCTGCCGCGCTGGTGCGCGCGCCCAATGCCAAGCAGGCGCAGGTAACGCAGCGCGCCTGCAGCGTGCTCCAAAGCCTGGAGCCGCACAGCGCCAGTGGAGGAAAAACCGCAGGCACCGTGGCCGACTGCGAGGCGCTGGACCTGTTTGTCACCGGCGCGCTTCAGCGCAAGGCGTTTGACGCCAGCGAGGGAATCGCACCGCATGTGGCGCGGCAGCTCGTCAAGCCGTCCACCGACTCCGCCCGGGCGCTGTCGATTCGCACCCCCCTGCGCGCCCCGCTGCAACGCTTTGCCGTGCAAACCTTGCAGCAGCACCTGCGCGAGCTGCAGGGCCGCCACGTCGAAGACGGCGCCCTCGTCGTGCTGGACAACGCCAGCGGCGAGGTGCTGGCCTGGGTCGGCTCGTCCGGTGAACTGAGCAGCGCAGCAGACGTGGACGGTGTCACCGCCCTGCGCCAGCCCGGCTCCACGCTGAAACCGTTTTTGTACGCCCAAGCCATCGCCGAGCGCCGCCTCACCGCCGCCTCACTGCTGGAAGATTCGGGCACGCAAATCCAGACCTCGGGCGGCCTCTACATCCCGCAAAACTACGACAAGCAATTCAAAGGCTGGGTGTCGGCGCGCACCGCGCTGGGCGCCTCGCTCAACGTGCCCGCCGTGCGCACACTGGTCATGGTGTCGCCCGATGCGTTTCAAAAACAGTTGCTTCGCCTGGGCCTGCCGCTCAAGGAGAGCGGCGACTTCTACGGCTACAGCCTGGCGCTGGGCAGCGCCGAGGTGTCGCTGCTGGCTCTGACCAACGCCTACCGCGCCTTGGGCAACGGCGGCCGGTTCAGCCCGACCACGTTCAGCGTTCGCCCGGCCCCCTCCATCAGTCGCCCCGAAGCCATCGACCCGCGCGCCGCCTTCATCGTCGGCGATGTGCTGAGCGACGCCAACGCCCGCGCCCGCACCTTCGGCACCGACAGCGTGCTGGCGACGCGCTTCTGGACGGCCGTCAAAACCGGCACCAGCAAAGACATGCGCGACAACTGGGCGCTGGGCTGGTCGCAGCGCTACACCGTGGGCGTGTGGGTCGGCAACGCCAGCGGCGCGCCGATGTGGGACGTGAGCGGCACCACCGGCGCCGCGCCGGTCTGGGCAGCCGTCATGAACTACCTGCACCAGACCCAGCCCAGCCGCGCACCCCAACCGCCCGCGGGCGTGGTGCAGGCGGCAGTGCAATTTGCAGCGAATGAGGGCCAGGCCAACAGCGCAACGGCGCTTGAAGCACCGCGCATGGAGTGGTTTCTGCAAGGTACGCAGCAGGCCACGTTCGCTATGAATTCAATAGCTGGTCACGCAAAGTACTCGGGGGCTAGAGGCCAAAAAGGCTTAAAAAACACCGAAAAACAGGCCGCCCGCATCACATCACCCACCACCGGCACCATCATCGCCCTGGACCCGGATATTCCACCGAACCGGCAGCGCGTGAGCTTCCAGGCCGAAGGCGCCAACCTGCGCTGGCTGATGGATGGCAAGGTGTTTGGCAAAGGGACAACGACGCAATGGCTGCCCTGGCCCGGCAGGCATGTGATTCAGATTACCGACGCCAAAGGGCAAATGCTGGATGAAGTGCGGCTGGAGGTGCGCGGCGCAGGGGTGAAAGTGTCGCAAGCAGCGCTGGCTGGAGTGGCTGGCAAACGCTAACGGCTCGCGCCTGAACGTCATCCAGGCAGGCTGGAATGCGCAACCACCCGGTTGCGCCCCTGCTGCTTGGCCTGGTACAAGGCCGCGTCGGAAGCGCTGTAGAGTTTTTCGAAGTCAAAGCCAGGTACAGCCTCGGTGCTGGCCAGTCCGATGCTGACCTGGCATGGGATCGTGACACCCTGCCAGACCATGGAGTTGACGTCGATGTCCCGGCATAGTTTTTCAGCCAGCTTGCGAGCTGCATCGCTCGCAGTGCCGGGCAGCAACACCATGAACTCTTCGCCGCCCAGGCGTCCCACCACGTCGGTGCAGCGCACCCTGGCGCTCAACAGCGCCGCCACATGGCGCAGTACCGCATCGCCGGCCGGGTGGCCATGCTTGTCATTGATGCGTTTGAAATAATCCAGGTCCAGCAGCAACAGCGAGGTGATGCTGCTCTGGCGTCGTGCCCGCGCCAGCTCTTGCTCAGTCATTTGCTTCAAGGTCTGGCGGTTGAACAAACCGGTCAACCCATCATGCCGATTGAGATGTTCCAGATCCGCCTGCCTGGCTTGCAACTTGAGGTTGACTTTGGAGAGTTGCCGCTGCTGGCGTGTGATGGTGGTGAAGTTGCGCCACATGACCACCGTCAAAATCCAGCTCAAAACGCCAATTGCGACGCCGTTGAGCCGGTTCGACAACAGTTGATCCGGGTTGTGCTGGGTCAGGCCGATGCTATAAAAATAGCCAACAGATGCCAACAAATACAAAACGCCCGACTGCAGCGGCCGAAGATAAAAAACCACGCTGACCAGCAGGCTACACACGAGAAACGGCGTGATGTTGGGTGTGACCCATTGATCGATCGTCACGAGGACGATGGCAAACAGCAAACCCAGGATGACCGTCGCCGTCGGCAGCCAGCGGCCCCAGCGCGACGGATGAAGGGGGTTCACACACCGGACGGCAACGCTGCAAGCGACCATCGCCAGCACCATGACCAGATGGGCCTGAAACTGTCCCCTGAGCCAGGAAAGCGCCTGGCCCCCATGCTGGCCTGATTGCAGTTGCAGGCCCAGCAAGAGCACTTGCACCGCACTCAGCACGACCATCACCAGGGCCATCCAGCGCAGGTGCCGCAAGTTGACCGTCGTGGCCGCGTTAGCCACGCTGCGGTGCTCGACTTGCCAGCGCTTGAGGGTGTAGCGCAGTTTGTGCAGATGCGGGAGGAACAGGGCCATAAAAAATCGATTTTTGAAAAGCGAGTCTACCGCATGGGGTGGTTTTTACAGGATACGCAACAGCCAAAAATCGCTATGAATTCAATAGCTATTACTGCTTAGTACATGGCGGCTAGAGGCCTAAAAGGCTTGGATTTTTTGGTATATCAAGCGGTCCATATCCTTGGCGCTTGAGAAGCGCTAAAGGCGGCCAACTGCGACCTGATCAAACAGACGGTGCGCGAAGTGGTGCAACAGCCGTAGTCCGACCCGCTGCATGAAATCGAACGCGCCCTGGAGCCGGTGCCGTAAGTTGACCGGGCCGATGTCCGTGCGCTGCTGGAGCAGGAGCTGCAGCAGCTGCATGAAGGGGTTTTGGCGCGGTATGGGTTGTGGCTGTCGGAGTTGGCGGCTTGGAAGTCGGGGCAGAAATAGCTATGAATTTGGGAGCTACTTGTGCAAGCTATTCGAGGGCTGGAGGTTAAAAGGCATATATATTTCCGCAGAATAGGCCACCCGTATCACCCACGGACGAATGTCAGTATTTGAATACCAACGGGCATACGATCCAACAGCTTGCGGCAAACCTTACGTTACATTCCCTTTGGAAATTGTTGTGTCAGCCTTTGTTCAAATTGACCAAGCGCCGCCAAAATGATTGCGAAACAACAAAAGAAAAGCCAAAAGGGATGATTGATGAGCATAGAAATTGAACAAAAGAGGCCGCAACAAATTCTCAACTCCTTGGCAATTGCTGGCTATCGTAGTTTTGGCGCCAAGCTACAACTCTTTCCGAAATTCTCAAAAATCAACATTCTGATCGGCCAGAACAACTGTGGCAAATCAAATGTATTGCGATTCATCCATGATTGGCTTGCCCATTTGGAAGATCATCCAAAACCTCGTTTAAATGACCACGACAGGCATTTACCTCATGGTGGTGGCGGATTGCGATATGGAATTCTGCCCCCGTACTTTTGTGATGGAAAGATTGATCTCGAAGCGATTCACAGGCATTGTCAAATCGGCAACGAATTTGGATTTCAGCGCACGTTGAACACGCTTTTTGAAGAAATGTCAAAGACCGACGGCAAAACTGAGGGACCTTGGTTCCACTTTGCCGAAAATGGCAAGCTTCAGGCAGACAACTGGAAAGATGCTATCAAGAAAATCTGGGATCACGATCTTTCCGAATTGTGGCGTTGCCTGACCAATCAAGGGAGGGGCTCACGTGATCAACATTGGGAGCCTGAAACGCTCGCCAAATTAGCTCCTTTAATTCCTTCATTCAAGTGCCATCTGATTCCCGCGATCCGTAAGATTGGCATTAAAGGGAGTACTTCTGATGAATTCAGTGGCGAGGGAATCATCGAACGACTCGCGAAACTCCAAAATCCTCCTGCCATGGAGCAACAGAGCAAAGACCGTTTCAAAAAAATTGGCGACTTCCTTAGAACGGTAACGGATAACAGCAGCGCAGAGATTGAAATTCCATATGAACGGGACACCATTCTTGTCCACATGGATGGAAAGACTTTGCCGCTTGACTCTCTTGGCTCTGGCATACACGAGGTGATCATCCTCGCTGCCGCCGCAACGGTACTGGATGATTGTGTTATCTGCATGGAGGAGCCCGAATTGCACCTCAATCCCATTCTTCAAAAGAAGTTGGTTCGCTATTTGCAAACCACGACTACAAATCAATATTTCATCACTTCGCATTCAGCCGCATTGATGGATACCCCGGATGCCGAGGTTTATCACATCACATTAAATGCAGGAGCTTCATGTGTCGAACGGGTTACCTCCGACAAGCAACGTTCAGAAGTTTGCGAAGACCTCGGTTACCACCCTTCGGACCTGCTACAAACAAACTGTGTCATTTGGGTTGAAGGGCCGTCAGACCGCATCTACCTTAACTGGTGGATCAATGCGATGGATTCAAATTTAGTTGAGGGCATTCACTACAGCGTCATGTTTTACGGTGGTCGGCTTGCGTCCCACCTTTGCGGCGAGGACATAGATTCATTTGTATCAGATTTCATTTCATTGCGACGGCTCAACCGCAGGGGCGTCATCCTTATTGATAGCGATAGGCCTAAAAAAGGCGTTGTGCTCAACAGCACCAAACTAAGACTTCGTGAGGAATTCAATTCAGGCCCAGGGCATGCTTGGATAACTGAAGGCCGCGAGATCGAGAATTACCTCGATCCAATACTGCTAAAAAAGTGCATTCAGGACGCTCATCCCTCAATGACTATTACAACTGAACTTGGTAAGTACGACAACGCGCTGACCGTCCAAAATCGCAAAGGGGATAAAACTCAAGCGTCCAAAGTCAAGGTGGCAACTTCTGTAGTCAGCTCAGGAAATCCAGAGTGGGATCGTTATGACCTTCACGCGCAAGCTCAAAAACTTTTGGCTTTTATTCAGGCGTCAAATCCAAAGATTTCAGCGGTAAAGCCATAGTTTTCATGTGAATACGTTGCAGATGATTTCTGGGGAAATTACAAACACAAATGTGTTGTGGATACAACTCCAACCACCCCACAATCAATGAACCTCCTCTTCATCTGCAGCAAGAACCAATGGCGTAGCCCCACTGCCGAGCAGGTCTGGCGCAGACACCCGGGCTTGAGCGTGCGTTCTGCGGGCACCAGTCCCAATGCCCGGCACACTGTTTCCAGCGCTGATCTGGCGTGGGCCGATGTGATCTTTACCATGGAAGAAAAGCATAAATCTCACTTGCTGGCAGAGCACCGCAATGTGGTCGGCGACAAGACCATTCACGTCCTCGACATTCCTGATGACTACCGCTACATGGACCCCCAACTGGTGGAGCAGTTGCAAACTTCGGTAGGCGAAATTCTGGGGCTTCTTTAACAAGCCAGTCACCATGCCCTCAACCCAAGCCTACGCCCTCTTCCCCACCCCCATCGGCCACTGCGCCGTCGCCTGGAGCGCGCTTGGGCTCACGGGGCTGCAACTCCCCGAGCAAGACGAAGCGGCTACCCGGGCTTGCATGGCGCGCCGGTTTCCTCAGTGCAACGAAGGGCTGGCACCGCCCCAAGTACAAGAGGCGATTGACGCCATGGTGGCCTTGCTCAGTGGCGCGCCGCAGGAACCGGTGGACTTGGCCAACGTGGTGCTCGACATGGACGGCGTGCCGCCGTTTCACCAGCGGGTGTACGCGCTGGCGCGCGGCCTGTTGCCGGGTGAAACCGTCACTTATGGCGAACTGGCCCGCCGCTTGGGTGACCCCGGCGCGGCACGTGCCGTGGGGCAGGCGCTGGGCGCCAATCCGTTTGCGCCGGTGGTGCCGTGTCACCGGGTGCTGGCTGCCGATGGGCGCGCCGGCGGCTTCTCGGCCAATGGCGGGGTTTCGACCAAGCTGCGTTTATTGCTGATCGAGCGCGCCCGTTTCAACGGGCCGGGTTTGTTTGATGACGTGGAAGATGCGCAGTGACCGCATGAACCGTGCTTGAACGACCTGGTCTGACCCCCTTAAGCGCCTGGTCCGCAATCCATACTCCGCTTGACCACGTCCGGGCCCATGTGCAGTTGATGGTTGAGATCGCGCAGCGCGGTGCGCAAGCCTTCTTCAATGACCGGGTGGTAGAAAGGCATGTCCAGCATGGCGGCCACCGTCATGCGCTGTTGCGCCGCCCAGGCCAGCAGATGCCCGATGTGCTCGGCGGCGGGGCCGAACATTTCCGCCCCCAGGAACAAGCCGCTGCCGTGCTCGGCATAGACTTTCAAGATTCCTTGGTTGCGCAGCATGACCCGGCTGCGTCCCTGGTCCTCAAAGGACACGGACCCCACCGAGAACCGGCCCTTGAAGTGCTGGTTCAGTTGTTTCAGGTTGAGCCCGACCGAGGCCACTTGAGGGTCGGTGAAGACGATGCCCAGCGGCGTGCGGCGCAGGCCGGCGCGGACATCGGGATAGCGCCCGGCGTTCTCGCCTGCAATGCGGCCCTGATCGGCTGCTTCATGCAACAGGGGAACTTCGTTGCTGGCGTCGCCGGCGATAAAGATCGCGCTGTTGCCGCATTGCAAGGTGAAGCGGTCAAACAGGGGCACGCCGCGTTCATTCAACGTCAATCCGGTGTGTTTCAGCCCCAGCCCGGCGAGATCGGGCGCCCGCCCGGTCGCTGCCAGCACGTAGTCGAACGACTCGGTTTGCCAGCTGCCGTCCCGGTTCAGGTAATGGATTTCCACCCCGGCGGCGGTTTCTGTGACGGATTTGACTTGCGCCGAGGCATCCAGATAAAACTCTTCATTGAAGGTCGTGTTGGCGTAGTCGCGAATAGCCGGATCATGCAGGCCGGCAATGCCGCCGCGCGCACCGAACACCTTGACCTGCACGCCCAGGCGGCTCATCGCCTGTCCCAGCTCCATGCCCACCACACCCGGCCCGAACACCGCCAAGCTCTTGGGCAAATCGGGCAATTCAAACAAATTGTCGTTCGTCAGCAAGCGCGCACTCACGCCTTTCAGCACCGGCGGCAGGACAGGAACGCTGCCCGTGGCAATCACGATGCGTTCGGCGTGAATCAACTGGCCCTGCTCCGTCACCAAGGTGTTGGCATTTTGAAACTTCACTTTCGCCACTAAACGATCGGCTGGGGGAATGGCTTCAATCGTCTCCAACACGAAGCCGACGAAACGGTCGCGCTCGCGCTGCACGCGCGCCATGACGGCGGCGCCGTCCACCGTGATGCCTGTCACCTGTACCCCGAAAGCTTCGGCATGCCGGGCCTGGTGGGCGGCCTCGGCAGCGGCAATCAGCAATTTGCTGGGCATGCAACCCACGCGCGCGCACGTGGTCCCGTAGGTGCCGCCTTCGATCAGCAGAACGGAATCCGTGTGGGCGCGGGCTGCCCGGTAGGCGCCCATGCCGGCCGTACCGGCGCCGATGATGGCAACTTTGACTTGAAGAGGCGTCATGGCAGCGTGCTCCGAAAGTAATCCCGCCAGCTTATACCTGCCAGCTTTTCGGGTCTGTTCGCCATCCAACCCAACCGGAGTCTCTAGATGGGATTACAGCATTGGGCGATGCCGTCCTACACCAGACCAGTGACCGCCACGGGTAGCATGAACTTTCATTCAACCCATCCCACCGTGAAGGAGTCTTGCCATGAGCGTCGCTAAAGTTATTGAAGTCAGCGCCACCAGCACCGACAGTTTTGAGGATGCCATCAACGAAGGCATTGTCCGCGCCTGCGATACGATTTCCAACGTGCGCGGGGCGTGGATCAAGGAACAAAAAATCACCATTGAGAACGGTCGCATCAGCGCCTACCGGGTGAACATGCAGGTTACCTTTGTGATCGACGAAAAGTAGGAATTCGATCTGCCGTTTCTTCGCCGGGCTTGCGCATAAGCCTTAGTTCTCCTGGGGCTTCGTGCTCAATGTGGGCCAGCGAAACCTGTCAGTTTCATTAGACTGCCTGGATTTACGTTTGCCGAGACCTATCTCCATGGAACTACTCACCGACCCGAATGTCTGGATCGCTTTCTTTATGCTCGCGGCCCTTGAAATCGTTCTGGGCATCGACAACATCATTTTTATCAGCATCCTGGTCGGGCGTTTGCCGGCCGACAAGCGCGATGTGGCACGCCGCCTCGGACTCGGATTTGCGATGCTTTCGCGCATCGGCCTGCTGTTCAGCCTGGCGTGGGTGATGAAGCTGACCAGCCCCCTGTTGACCGTGCTCGGCCAGGAGATCAGCGGGCGCGATCTGATCCTGCTCGGAGGCGGCCTGTTCCTGCTCTACAAAGCCTCGCACGAGATTTTCATGGAGGTCGAGGCACAGCCAACCAAGGAAGTCAGCGCGGGCGTGGATTCGGTCAAAACCGGCGCCACCTTGTTCTGGGGCACGATTGTGCAAATCGGCATTGTGGACATCGTTTTTTCACTGGACTCGGTGATCACGGCCGTGGGCATGGTGGACAACATCGGCGTGATGGTGGCAGCCGTGATTGCCTCGGTCGCCGTCATGATGTTTGCGGCCAAGCCGATCGGTGATTTTGTGGATCAGCACCCGTCGATCAAGGTGCTGGCCCTGGCCTTCCTGACGATGGTGGGCACCCTGCTGATCGCCGAAGCGTTTGACGTGCATGTGCCCAAAGCCTACGTGTATGTCGCCATGCTGTTCTCCCTGATCGTTGAGGCACTCAACATCCGGGCGCGCACCAAGCGCCAGCAGCTTGCGGCGGACTGAGCGCCCGCTTTGAACAGGCCGGGGTTGCGGGATGCGCAGCCCTGACGGCACGCTGGTGGCGTTGTGCATCTCCGCAGCTTAGCTATCAATAAAATAGCTGCTCACGCATATCCCACGCGGGCTAGAGGCTAAAAATGCTATATATATTCTGATTTTTCAGGTGTTTGGCGTCCCGACCAGACGCTGTCAGGCACCCCATGCCGAACGCGGCGCGACGTGGCTCTGGCCATCCAGGCGAAGCACAAGGCACCGGCAAAAGCGGTTGCGTCAACGCCCAAGGTGGCCGCCGAGGTATGCGCCCACATGCCCAGGGAGGGAATCAGCCAGGCCAGAAGCGTGGTCACGGGAATCGCCAAGGTCAGGGCGGCCGCACACCAAAGCAGATGCACCGAGGCCCGCGCCCCGCCGCGCAGGAAAGCCCAGCCCATACTGGCAAAGAACGCCGCGTAGTAAAGAATCTGGTGCCAGGCGTTCAAGTTGATCACGTGGCCATAGAGCCACTTGCCCCCGATGATCGTCAGCGAAATACCGCACACGCAGCCCAGGCAGACACCGACGGTGGCAGATGACAGCAAGCGCGTATCCAGTCGCTGAACCGGCATCTCATGGCCCTGCCTGGGCGCTTTGCGGCGGCGGCTTTCGATCCACAACAGATTGCCGCTGTAGAACAGCCAGGCCCCGGCCAGACTGAGCAGAAAGTACATCCATTGCACCGGCGTCCCGCCGAAAGACGCCATGTGCAGCGCGAAAAAGCTGCTGACGAACAGATTGGGCGCGCTCTGGTGGCCGGGCAGGAAGTCGCTGTTCGTCACCTTGCCGCTGTAGGGATCTACCGCAACAAAGCCGCCACGGGCCCGGGGCGAAACCGCCGTGGCATCCTTGCCCCAGACGCGCACCACGGCACGCGGCCCGGTGACCTGCTGGTACTGCAGCATGCTGGGCTCGAAGCCGGGCGAGAGCGAGCGCACGCGGGCCACCAGATCAAGCGGGGTGAGCATGGCAGCAAGGTCGCGCGGCGGCGCAACGCCAGGCGCCGCCCGCGGTCCCTGGAAGGCGCTGGCCAGTTGGCTGTCGTGAAGCATCTTGTTCTGCAGGGCGTAGATGCCGTCATGAAAGGCGAAGACCACCGCCGTCAGGGCCATGATCAGATGAAAGGGCAAGCTGACGATGCCCACCACGTTGTGGGCGTCCAGCCACATGCGCTTCAAGTTCTTGCCCACCCGCAGCGCGAAGAAGTCCTTGACGAGCGAAGGCAGCAGCACGATCACCCCGGACACCAGGGCCAGCGCGTAAAGGGCCGCGATGACTCCCATGATCCAGCGGTTGGAATCGCTGTCCGTCGGCAGACCCACGACCCGGTGGAGCACATCGATGAACGACGCCAGTTGCGAGGGGTGAGCCTCCCTGACCTGCGCAACTCCTGCGGCATCCAGCGTGGCCACGTAGTGGCGAACTGCGGATTCGTCGTGATCGTCCGCCTCCGGGTCGCGCACTTGCCAGCCCATGCGGGCCGGCACATGCTCGGCGTCCTGAAGATGGACCGTGAACTCTTTGGCAGCAGCTGGATTCGTGCGCAGGGTTTGCAGAACGAGTTCTTGCGCCTGGGTCAGCGGCACGGTGGTTTGCGCCACCGACGCTGAAGCCCAGCGCGCCAGCGGTTCCTTGAAGACCGTCAGGGCGCCTGCGTAGAAGGCGATGAACAAGGCCATGCCGGACAGGATGCCGGTCCAGGTGTGTACAGACTTGTAGATGCGGATGAAGTCGGTTCGCATGATGGTCAAGCCCCCAGCGGATACAGCCGCGCCACGGCCAGTGCGCCGAAGACCAGCAGATTGGCGCACCCCAGCCACAGCCAGGCACGCCAGCCGCTGCCAAAGAAATAGCTGCCGCTGAGCGTGCCGAGCCAGATGGGCGCCACCATCCACATCGCCAGTTGCGCCTTGGCGGACAGGGCCATGGCCGGATTGAGCCGGGCAAACAGGCCGCTGCATCCCAGGGCCAGGGTCAGGCCCAGCAGCGTGCCTGCCAGCGTCTTGGAGACCCAGTCGCGTTGAATCGGAGGGAGTTTTGTCTTCGTCATGTCATCGTCTCCGCCAAGTCACCATGAGCGCGCCCACATAGGGCAACGCGACCAACAGCAGCATCAGCGTCGTCGCAAAAACAAAGCTCGCCGTGATGGCCTTCATGGTCTGGATGAAGGCCAGCAAGCCAAGTAACAGCAAAACCCCTGCGGACACGCGGGCCGGCCATGCCGACAGGGAGCTGATGAGCCCTCGTTGATGCGGCGATGCGTAATAAATGCAGGCACAGCCCGCCAGCAGGGAGGCCAAGCCCAAAAGGACGAATACGTTCATGTCAAGGCAGGCCGTCAGAAATCCATGGTGGCGGAAACCGTCACGGTTCGCGCCTGACCCAGCGTTGCAACCGGCGTGGTGTCGCTGAAGCTGCCCGAGTAGTAATGGCGATCGAACAGGTTGGCGACGTTCAAACGCAGGACGAGCTTGCGGCCATCCAGGCGCGTCGTGTAGCGGGCACCAGCGTCAAACTGGCTCCAGCCGGAAATCTGCTGGGTATTGGCGGAATCCAGATACTGGCTGCTGGTGGCGAGCACGCGACCGCTCAGCGTCAAGCCAGCCAGCCAGGGGGTATCCCATTCCGCCCCGAGGTTGCCCTGCCAGTCTGGTGCGCCGACCGCCACCTTGCCGTTGTTCTGGTTGAAGGCGGTCTTGGTCTGGACGCCCTGGGTGTAGGTGGCGCCGCCGAGCAGACGCACATTGCTCGCCAGTTCGCCAAAGGTGTTCCACTCCAGGCCGCGGACGCGCTTCTCGCCATCGTCCGTGTAAGTGGGGTTGGCGCTGCTGCCGATTTTCACCAGCATGGGCTTGGTGATCTCGAACAGGCTGGCCGTGTTGGCGAAGGTGCCGGCATTCCACTTGACGCCCAACTCTTTCTGCTCGGTCTTGTACGGCGCGAACACGTGCAGGTTGTTCGTCGCCGTGATGTCATTCACCGCGTCGCCCTTGCTCAAGCCCTGCACATAGTTGGCGTACAGGGAGAGTGACGGCCCCCAAGGCTTGACGACGACGGCCACGGCCGGCGTCACCACGCTTTTGTCGTAGGTCGCCGTCACCGCGCCCGCCGCATTGAAGTTACTGGTCTTGACGCTCTGATCGCGTAAACCGAGCGTCAAGCGCACCTTGTCGCTCATGAAGGACATCGTGTCCACCAAGGCCAGGCTGGACAGGGTGGTCTCGCTGGATTTGGGCGCCGAAGTCGGCAGTGCCACCATGGCCCGGGGCACCGGGTTGTAGATATTGGTGGTGAAGGCGGGCGATGAGTTGGTTGCCGAACCGGCCTCCAGCGCCAGATTGGAAGCGTGCACGACCAGTTCGTGTTTCACCTCGCCCGTGCTGAAGCGGTTTCGCACACCGGCTTCGGAAGCGACGTTGTCGTTGTAACCGCGCGAACTATTCACGGTCGTTGACGTGCTGGTTCCCTGCGCGTTCGTGTTGCGCACATGGGTGCCATTGATGAAACCCGAATAGTCGTGGTTCATCACCCCCACACTGGCAAAGGCGGAGAGATTGGGATTGAACTCGTATTCGGCCCGCGCGATCACGGCGTTACTTTCCAGTTCGCCATAGCCGGTGCTGAATTGGTTGATGCTGGGGTCCGGCGCCGCCGGAATACCGGCGGTGGCGAACCAGAACATGGCAGGCGTGCCCCCCTGGTACGACTCCTTGCTGCGGTAGAGATCGAGCGAGGTCGTCAGTGCCTCGCCGCGGTAGTCCAGTGCGGCCGACACGAATTCGCGCTTCTTCGACTGCCCCTTCAGCTCGGTATCTCCATCGCTGTACGCGCCATTCACGCGCACACCCCACTCCTTGTTCTCACCGAAACGGCGGCCGACATCAAGGCTGGTCCCCAGTTGCGACTCGGACTGGTAACCCACCGATACCCGTGTCAGCGGATCATTGCCTGCCCGCTTGGGCACCAGGTTGATCACGCCACCGATACCGCCACTCGGCGCCATGCCGCTGAAAAGCGCACTCGGACCCTTGAGAACTTCGACCCGCTCGACGAACTCGACCGGCGTATGCCCTACCGGCGCCAACCCGAACATGCCATTGATCGACAACTCGGAGGCGTTGATGTCGAAGCCACGCACGCGGAAATTCTCGTACATGTGCCCACTGGAGGTCGTGAAGCGCACCGAAGGATCGTTGACCAGCACGTCGGCCAGCGTGCGCGCCTGCTGATCCTGAATCAACTCGGCGGTATAGCTGGTGACGTTGAACGGCGTGTCCATCACGGACTGGTTGCCGAGCGCACCAAGGCGGGCGCCCTTGGCCACCTGCCCACCGGCGTAGGGTTTGGGCAAATCCGAAGAATCCGAACTGGCGGTGACTTTCACCGGCGCCAGAGTGCTCTCCCCCCGCGCATTGTCAGTCGCAACGCCTTGGGCCTGTGCCAATTGCGGCAACGCAGCCACACCAATCGCCAGCGCGATCGCCGTCATTTTCAGCTTCATGTTTTTCCTTTTAGGTTGACACTGGCTGGCGATGACTGGCTTGTGCGTGTTGGGTTTACTTGGTCAAAATCAATTTCCCGGCGGACGTCAAACGCAGTCGGTAGACGCGCCTGTTATCGAGCGCTTCTTTCAGACTGAAAGAGTGGGATGACGAGAACGCATCACATTGTACTTGATAAGCATTCGCATTTAAAACACAAACCCCAGCACGGCAACGAGCAGCGCAACGCATCCACGCAATAGCAGCCCATGCAAAAATCTTATTTGTCCCGGCTGGACGGCAGTGAACAAATACAGCATGCGCCATCCCATGGCCGGTTTCAGGGTCGTATGGGTGTATAACCTAGGCCCCTTCGGTCATGCGCCACGTCTTTCAAACAGCCAGCGCGTACATGACCCTCACCCGAATAAAACCAGGCGCCATTGAGCGCTGCAACACCAAGGAATTTCAGACATGGGCGCACAGTGGAAAGCAAAAGGCAAGGAACTGGCCGCAAACGCAAAGGGCCGCGCATTTGGGAAATTGTCCAAAGACATCATGCTCGCGGCCCGCAGCGGCGCCGACCCGGCGGCCAATGCCCGCCTGCGCCTGCTGGTGGAACAGGCTCGCAAAGTCTCCATGCCCAAGGACACGCTGGAACGCGCCATCAAGAAAGGCGCTGGGCTCACCGGTGAAGCCGTCAATTTCGAGCACGTGATCTACGAAGGTTTTGCGCCGCACCAGGTCGCCGTGATGGTCGAATGCCTGACCGACAACGTGAACCGCACCGCCCCTGAAATGCGCGTGCTGTTCCGCAAGGGCCAGTTGGGCACCTCCGGCTCGGTGGCCTGGGATTTCGACCATGTCGGCATGATCGAAGCCGAACCCGCCGCCCCCACCGCCGATGCGGAAGTAGCCGCCATCGAAGCCGGCGCCCAGGACTTTGAAGCCGGCGATGAAGAAGGCACCACCCTGTTCGTGACCGACGCCGCCGATCTGGACCTGGTGAGCCGCGCGCTGCCGGCCCACGGCTTCACCGTGTTGTCGGCCAAGCTGGGCTACAAGCCCAAGAATCCCGTGAACCCGGCCAACCTGAGCGCCGAGCACCTGGAAGAAGTCGAAGCCTTCCTGGCCGCGATTGACGCCAATGACGATGTCCAAAATGTCTACGTGAGCCTGGCGGGCTAAGACGGGTGCAGGCCCGTCACACTATGAAAACACAAATTGATCACCTGGTCGTCGTGGCCAAAACGCTGGACCAGGGCGTGCAGTGGTGCGAAGCCACTTTGGGCATCACACCCGCCCCGGGCGGCGACCACCCGACCTATGGCACCCACAACCGTCTGTTCAAAATTGCCACGCCCGCCAACCCGCTGGCGTATCTGGAAATCATCGCCATCAACCCGGACGCCAAAAGGCCCGCCAATGCGCCAGCCAAACGCTGGTTCGACATGGACGATGCGGCGCTACAGGCTGCCGTCGCCATTGAGCCGCGTCTAGTGCATTTTGTGGTCAATACCGACGACATCCAGGCCGCCCGTATCGAGTTGAAGAAGCAGGAAATAGACCGTGGGCTCGCCGTGCACGAAAAACGCCACTCCCGCCGGGGCGTGTTGCAATGGCAGATCACGGTGCGCGAGGACGGGCAGCGCCTGTTCAATGGCGCATTGCCGAGCCTGATTCAATGGGGCAAACCGGACGCCGCCGAGCCCCTGCGCCTGCACCCCCGCAACAGCTTGCCGCGTTCGGGCGTGAGTTTGCAAAGCATGGCCATCACGCACCCGACCGCTGCCAAGCTGCAGGCGGCTTTTGAGGCCATCGGCCTCACCGGCATCCCGGTGGAAACCGGCCCGGCCAACCTCACCGTCACCCTGCACACGCCCAAGGGCCTGGTCACGCTGCAAAGCCACGGCATCTAGCGCTTATGCACCAAACCGGCAGCCCCCGGAATTACTATCAATTCAGGAGCTGCTCACGCAGTCTCCACGGGGGCTAGAGGCCAGTTTAGTCATCAAACAAGGGCATTTGCGCGTTCCAGACCACTTCCCACAGGTGGTGGTCCGGGTCCTGGAAATAGCCGGCGTAACCGCCCCAAAAAGTGTCGCCCGCTTCCTTGACGATCGTGGCACCGGCCTGAAGGGCTTGCGCCATGACGGCATCGACTTCGGCTTTGGATGACACGTTGTGACCCAGCGACAGCTCGGTGGCGCTGGGCGGCCCCAGCGCCAGACCTGAATCCCGGGCCAGGCTTGTCGGACCTGCTTGCCGGTCGCGCCAACCTCGACGTCATCGAGCGCGTCCCGAGCTTCGGCGACTTGTCGGTGCTGGCGGCCGGGACCATGCCGCCCAATCCCCAGGAATTGCTCAGCCGTGAAACTTTCCGCAACTTGCATACGCTGCTGGAAAGCCGTTTCGATGTCGTCCTCTACGACCTGGCGCCGTTCGGCGTCGGCGCCGATGCGCTGGCGGCAGGCGGGCGCGTGGGCGGCGTGCTGCTGGTCGCGCGCAAGGACCATACTTGCGTGCACGATGCCGGGCGCATGGCCGGGCAGCTGGTCGAGGCCGGCGCCGAGGTCGTCGGCGCCGTGGTCATGGAGTTTTGAATGACGAGCCAGGCGCGCTCACGCAATCCTGCCCAGGGCGTCTCCGGCTCCCCGGGGCA
>JAZKHK010000084.1:0-5758 GCA_040385425.1 Pseudomonadota bacterium
GCAAGGTGGCCGACATGTACACCGTGCTGCAGGCCGGTCGCTCGTTCGCCTACACCGTGGCCAAAAACCTGGACATGCTGGGCGTGGACCATGTGCGCCAGGTGCGCAAGGACTGCGCCTCGGTGATTCTGTGGTGCGCTGAACAGGCCACCAAAATGGCGGGCGACGGCGTGCAGATTTTTGGCGGCAACGGCTACATCAACGAGTACCCGCTGGGTCGCTTGTGGCGCGATGCCAAGCTGTATGAAATCGGCGCAGGCACGTCGGAAATCCGCCGCATGTTGATTGGGCGTGAACTGTTTGCAGAAACTTGCTGATTTGCTGGCAACCCCCACTCTCCCCCAACCCCTCTCGCCCCGCCGGGCGAAAGGGGGCTCAACAGCCCTATTTGGCCATGTGTTTTAAGTGTTTCCGTACAACTCGATTGGGCTTGTGATCGCTGCACTAGCTGATCACGACAACTGTTTAAGATGCCTTCATGACTCAATCACTTCAACACTTACTTGATAACAACCGCGTCTGGGCTGACCGCATGGAACGACAGCGTCCTGGCTTTTTCAGCCAGTTGGCGCACCAGCAGTCGCCTAAATACCTGTGGATCGGCTGTTCCGACAGTCGGGTTCCGGCCAACGAAATCACCGGACTCGATCCCGGCGAGGTGTTCGTACACCGCAATGTGGCCAATGTGGTCGTGCATTCCGACCTCAACGCCCTGTCGGTGATCCAGTTCGCGGTGGATCACCTTAAGGTGGAGCACATCATGGTGGTGGGCCACTACGGTTGCGGCGGCGTGCTGGCGACGCTGCGGGGCACGCGCGTGGGCCTGGCCGACAACTGGTTGCGCCATGTGCACGATGTCAAGTTGCGCCATCGTCAACGCCTGGACCACCTGACGGTGGCCGAACAGGAAGATGTGCTGTGCGAAATGAATGTAATTGAACAGGTCGGCAACGTGGCCTTGTCCAACGTGATGCAGGACGCCTGGGGGCGCGGGCAAAAAGTGGCCGTGCATGGCTGGTGCTATGGCCTCAAGGACGGTCTGGTGAAAGACATGGGGGTCAGCATGCAAGGGAGCAATGACGTGGTGAACGTCTTTCGCAATGCCTTTAAACGCTATCCGCGCGGCCCAGTCATTCCAGGTTAATAACGCCCATGTTCCCAGCCCGTCTCGATTCCACACTGGCTTACGACATCGCCAAAGCGATGATGGATGGCTTCAACCGCCATTACCAGTTGTTCCGAACGGAATCAGCTCGCGCCAAGCACCGGTTTGAGACGGCCGACTGGCATGGTCAGCAGCGCGCCCAGCGCGAGCGCATCGAGTTTTACGACTTGCGGGTGCGGGAGTGCTCGAACCGGCTGGAGCGCGAGTTCAAGGCCGGTGAACAGCCGATGGACATCTGGCAGCAGGTCAAGCTGCATTACATCGGCTTGCTGGTCAACCACCACCAGCCGGAGCTGGCCGAGACTTTTTTCAACTCGGTGACCACCAAAATCCTGCACCGCAGTTATTTCCAGAACGACTTCATCTTTGTGCGCCCGGCCGTCAGCACCGAGTACATTGAAAACGGCGAGCCCGAAGCGCGCCCCACCTACCGCTCTTACTACCCGACCTCCATCAACATGGTGGACGTGCTGCTGCAGATGTTGAGGGATTTCGACCTGCGCCTGGCGTTCAACAGCCTGGAGGACGATGCCGCCCTGGTGCAAGCCGCCATGGCCCAGCGGTTGGGCGACGCCAAGCTGCGCGCCAACTTCCAGATTCAGGTGTTGACCGGCCTGTTTTTCCGCAATAAAGGCTGCTACGTCGTCGGCAAGCTGATCAACGGCTTCAATGAATTTCCGTTTGCGCTGCCGATTCTGCACAACGAGGCCGGCAAACTGATCATCGACGCAGCCCTGTTTGGCGAAGACGACCTGCTGATGCTGTTCAGCTTTGCCCGCGCCTATTTCATGGTGGACATGGAAATCCCGTCGGCCTATGTGCAGTTTTTGCGCAGCATGATGCCGCGCAAACCCCGCAACGAAATCTACAACGCGCTGGGGCTGGCGAAACAGGGCAAAACGCTGTTTTACCGCGACTTTCTGCACCATTTACGCCACTCCAGCGACAAGTTCCGCATTGCGCCCGGCATCAAGGGCATGGTGATGCTGGTGTTCGATCTGCCGTCGTTCCCCTATGTGTTCAAGGTCATCAAGGACTTTTACCCACCGCCCAAAGAAACCAGCCGCGAGCTGATTCAGAGCAAATACCTGCTGGTCAAGCAGCATGACCGCGTGGGCCGCATGGCCGACACGCTGGAGTACAGCGAAGTGGGCTTCTCCCGCGACCGTTTTAGCGACGAACTGATTGCCGAAATCGAAAAGTTCGCGCCCAGCCAGCTCGAGATCAGCGACCGAGATGGCGATGGCCGCATCGAAGTCATCATCAAGCACGTGTACATCGAGCGGCGCATGATTCCGCTCAACATCTATTTGCAGGAAGCCTTTGACGCCGGCGGCGCCAGCGTCAACGACCTCAGTCCCACGGCTGCACGGGCGCGCGAGCAGATCGAACGCGGCGTGGTCGAGTACGGCAACGCCATCAAGGACTTGGTGGCGGCCAATATCTTCCCCGGCGACATGCTGTGGAAGAACTTTGGCATCACGCGCCACGGCAAAGTCGTTTTTTACGACTACGACGAGATCGAATACATCACCGACTGCAAATTCCGCCGTGTGCCCGTCGCGCGCAACGAGGAAGATGAAATGTCGGGCGAGATCTGGTACAGCGTCGGCCCCAAAGACGTGTTCCCGGAAACCTTCGCACCCTTCCTGCTGGGCAACCCGGTGGTGCGCGAGGTGTTCATGAAACACCATGCCGATTTGCTGGACGTGACCTTTTGGCAAAGCCACAAGGAGCGGATTGGGCAGGGTCACGTATATGACGTGTTCCCTTATGAGCAAGACAAGCGCTTTCATCTCGGACATGCTGATGAACAACTGCCGTCAGCGACCTGATGGCGCTATTTATTTGATAGCTATTCGCGCATACTCCGCGCGGGCTACACCTGTTTTTTTCATTGAAAGGACTAAAAATGACTGATTCCATCGTTATCGTCGGTGCCGCACGCACGCCCATGGGCGGCTTTCAGGGCGATTTTTCTTCACTGTCGGCCAACGACCTGGGTGGCGCCGCCATCAAGGCCGCCGTGGCGCGCGCCGGTATCGCCAGCGACTCGGTTGACGAAGTGCTGTTTGGCAATTGCCTGATGGCCGGCCAGGGCCAGGCGCCAGCGCGCCAAGCGGGTTTCAAGGGCGGCTTGCCGATCAGCGCCGGTGCCGTCACCTTGTCCAAGATGTGCGGTTCCGGCATGCGCGCAGCCATGTTTGGCCACGACATGCTGCTGGCCGGCAGCGCCGATGTGGTGGTCGCAGGCGGCATGGAAAGCATGACCAACGCACCCTACCTGCTGCAAAAAGCCCGTGGCGGCTACCGCATTGGCCACGACCGCATGTTTGACCACATGATGCTCGACGGCCTGGAAGACGCCTACGAAGCCGGCCGCTCCATGGGTACCTTTGGTGAAGACTGCGCGGCCAAATACGGCTTCACCCGCGAGCAGCAGGACAACTTTGCCATCAACAGCGCCCAGCGCGCAGTCGCGGCAACCAAATCTGGCGCGTTTGCGGCTGAGATCACGCCTGTGACGGTCAAGGGCCGTGCCGGCGACACCGTGATCTCCACCGACGAAGCACCTGGCAAAGTCAAGCTGGACAAGATTCCCACGCTCAAGCCCGCGTTCAAGAAAGACGGCACCATCACCGCCGCCAGCAGTTCCAGCATCAGCGACGGCGCGGCCGCCCTGGTGATGATGCGCGCCTCGACCGCCGCCAAGATGGGCCTCAAGCCGCTGGCCAAAATCGTCAGCCACGCCGTCCATGCCCAGGAACCGAACTGGTTCGCCACCGCTCCCGTCGGTGCCGTGAAAAAGGCGCTTGAGAAGGCCGGCTGGAGCGTGAAAGACGTGGACTTGTGGGAAGTGAACGAAGCTTTCGCCGTGGTGCCGATGGCGCTGATGCATGACCTGGACCTGAGCCACGACATCGTGAATGTGAATGGCGGCGCCTGCGCCTTGGGCCACCCGATTGGCGCGTCTGGCGCCCGCATCATGGTCACATTGATGTACGCACTGCAAGCGCGCGGCCTCAAAAAAGGCGTGGCGACACTGTGCATTGGCGGCGGTGAAGGCACCGCCGTTGCCATCGAAATGCTATAAATTAAATAGCTATTCAGGCAATAAATACGGGGGCTAGAGCCCCCTTTTGCTTATATTTTTACAAAAAACATAGAGGTACCCCATGTTGTTGACCCAAGACCAGGAAATGATCCGCGACGCCGTGCGCGACTTTGCCCAAGCCGAGCTGTGGCCGCACGCAGCCAAGTGGGACAAGGAACACTACTTTCCCAAAGAAGCGCATAAAGGACTCGCCGCACTGGGCGCCTACGGCATCTGCGTGCCGGAAGAATTTGGCGGCGCCAACCTCGACTACGTGACTGTCGCACTGGTGCTGGAAGAAATCGCCGCTGGCGACGGCGGCACCAGCACCGCAATCAGCGTCACCAACTGCCCGGTCAACGCCATTCTGATGCGTTACGGCAATGCCCAGCAGAAGAAGCAGTGGCTGACGCCGCTGGCCCAAGGCCAGATGCTGGGCGCGTTTTGCCTGACCGAACCGCATGTCGGCTCCGACGCATCATCCCTGCGCACCACCGCTGTGAAAGAAGGTGATGAGTACGTGATCAACGGCGTCAAGCAGTTCATCACCAGCGGCAAAAACGGCGACGTCGCCATCGTTATTGCGGTGACCGACAAAGGCGCTGGCAAAAAAGGCATGAGCGCCTTCCTCGTGCCCACCAACGCACCCGGCTACGTGGTGGCACGTTTGGAAGACAAGCTCGGCCAGCACAGCAGCGACACCGCGCAAATCAACTTTGACAACTGCCGTATCCCGGCTGAGAACCTGATTGGCGCCGAGGGCGAAGGCTACAAGATTGCCCTGGGCGCGTTAGAGGGCGGCCGCATCGGCATTGCCGCGCAAAGCGTGGGCATGGCACGCAGCGCGTTCGAGTGTGCTGTGGCGTATGCGAAGGAACGCGAAAGCTTTGGCACCGCCATATTCAACCACCAGGCGGTCGGCTTCCGACTGGCCGACTGCGCGACGCAAATCGAGGCGGCCCGTCAACTCATCTGGCACGCCGCCAGCTTGCGCGACGCCGGTCGTCCGTGCCTCAAAGAAGCCGCCATGGCCAAGCTGTTTGCCAGCGAGATGGCTGAAAAAGTATGCAGCGTCGCGATCCAGACCTTGGGCGGCTACGGCTATGTGAGCGACTTTCCGGTAGAGCGCATCTACCGCGATGTACGCGTCTGCCAAATCTATGAAGGCACGTCAGACGTACAAAAAATCATCATTCAGCGGGCCTTAGCCTGATAGATCGGCCTCTGCAAGGGGTCTGAAACCATTCGCGCAAGAGATTGTGCGACCCATGAGTTCATCAGACTTCTTGCGGTGACGGCCGCGCGAGCCCGTCGTTCAGGCGGGGCACCGGGCCATCCATGAACGAGCCTCTTTGCTGATGCCCGCAGCCGGTTAGCCGGGAGTGATTGGCAACCAGCGTATCCCCGGCCGCCACCGCCACCCGCCGGGGCATCTACGACAACATGAAGACGGCCGGTCAACAAGGTCAAAAAGGGCAAGGGGCGCATCGTCAATGCCC
>JAZKHK010000085.1:0-17631 GCA_040385425.1 Pseudomonadota bacterium
CGATCTGGCGCGCGAAACGGCCCGCCTGTGGGCGCAACTGCACTATGTTTATGGCGAATCCGCCACGGTCCATGCCCAAGGAGCACATCAATGAAAACGACAACGCTTGTTTCTGTGGGCGTGCTGGCCGGTGCCCTGATCGCCGTCGGCGCCTATCAATTGGGGGCGCGCAACCACGCTACAACAACCGCCGCCCCGGTGCCATCTTCCGCATCGGCGGCGCCAGCGAAGATCGATCCCCAAACCGGGAGGCCAGTTTTGTATTGGCATGACCCGATGGCGCCCGGCACCAAATTCGACAAACCGGGCAAGTCGCCGTTCATGGACATGCAGCTGGTGCCGGTTTTCGCCGATGAGGCCAGCGGCGCCGGTGGCGTCAAGGTCGATGCCGGGGTGGCGCAAAACCTGGGCATCCGAACCGCTCTAGTGCGCAAGGCGGACTTGTCGTCCAGCCTGGACGCGGTCGGTGTGGTGGCACAGAACGAGCGCGCCACCGAGGTAGTCCAGTCGCGTGTCACCGGCTATATCGAGAAACTCCATGTGCGCGCCGTGCTCGACCCCGTGACCAAGGGCCAGGCGCTGGCGACGCTTTATGCGCCGGACTGGGCGGCGGCGCTGGAAGAATATCTGGGCGTGCGCCGCGCACAGGCCGGGTCGGCCTTGGTGGAGGCGGCGCGTGCGCGCCTGCGGCTGCTGTCGATCCCGGACGAGGTCGTGGCCCGCTCCGAGCAGTCCGGTACTGCGCAAACCCGTTTCACCTTGAGCGCACCCGCCTCCGGTGTGGTGGCCGAACTCGGTGTTCGGGACGGCGCGATGGTGTCGCCCGGCATGATGCTGTTTCGCATCGTCAACCTGAGCACGGTGTGGGTCATGGCCGATGTGCCGGAGGCGCTGGCCTCGCAAGTCCACATCGGCAGCGCGGCGGAGGTGCATGTGGCCGGTGTGGGCGACGCCTTTAGCGGCAAGCTGTCTGCGATTCTGCCGGATGTGGACCCGGCTACCCGCACGCTCAAGGCGCGCGTCGAGCTGCGCAACCCCGGCCTGGTGCTCAAACCGGGCATGTTTGTGCGCGTGATGTTCAAGCAAGCCAGCTCGTCGCAGGCGCTGGTGATTCCGCAAGAGGCGGTGATTGCAACCGGCAAGCGCACGGTAGTCATTCTGGCGGGCGAGGGTGCTCAGTACCGCCCGGTGGACGTCCAGTTGGGACGCGAGAACGGCGGCGATGTCGAAGTCAAATCGGGTTTGACGGAGGGGCAAATGATTGTGTCGTCCGGGCAGTTCATGCTGGATTCGGAAGCCAGCCTGAAGTCGGGGTTGGGCCGGCTGGAGGCCGGTTCCGAGAAAGCCGTGGCGCCTGTAGCCTATACCGCAACAGGCCAGATCAAGGCGATTGACGAGGGCGAGGTGCGCATCTCGCACGGTCCCATTGCCGCGCTGAAATGGGGCGCGATGACCATGCCTTTCAAGAACCCCGGCAAGGTGTTGCCCAAGGCCCTGAAGGTCGGGTCGCCAATTCAGTTCGAGTTCATCCAGCAGGGCGATGATTACGTGCTGCAAAGCGTGAAGCCTGCTGCCACGGGTGGTCAGCCATGATTGCCAACATCATTCGCTGGTCGATTGGCAACCGGTTCCTGGTGCTGATGGCGACGGTTTTGCTGCTTGCCGGAGGGGTGTGGTCGCTGCTGCGCACGCCGCTGGATGCCTTGCCGGATTTGTCGGATGTGCAGGTCATCATCCGCACCAGTTACCCCGGCCAGGCGCCGCAACTGGTGGAGAACCAGATCACCTACCCGCTCACGACCACGATGATGTCGGTGCCGGGCGCGAAGACAGTGCGGGGTTATTCCTTCTTCGGGGACTCGTTCGTTTATGTGCTGTTCGAGGACGGCACGGACCTGTATTGGGCGCGCTCGCGGGTGCTGGAATACCTGAACCAGGTGCAGTCCAAACTGCCGCCGGGGGCAACGGCCGCGCTGGGGCCGGATGCCACTGGCGTGGGCTGGATTTATGAGTACGCCCTGGTGGACCGCACCGGCCATCTCGACTTGAGCCAACTGCGTGCCCTGCAGGACTGGTTTCTGAAATTCGAGCTGAAGTCGGTGCCCAACGTGGCCGAAGTCGCCAGCCTGGGCGGCATGGTGCGCCAGTACCAGGTCGTGCTCGATCCGGATCGCCTGCGGGCCTACGGCATTCCGCATGCCAAGGTGATTGAGGCGATTCAGCGTTCCAACCAGGAGGCCGGGGGCGCCGTGATTGAGCTGGCAGAAACCGAATACATGGTTCGCGCCAAAGGCTACCTGGCCAGTCTGGAGGACTTTCGCAATATCCCCTTGAGCGCATCCGCCAAAGGGGTCGCCGTGCGCTTGGGCGATGTGGCCCGCATCCAGGTCGGGCCGGAAATGCGGCGCGGCATTGCCGAGTTGGACGGGCAAGGCGAGGTGGCGGGCGGCGTGATTGTCATGCGCACCGGCAAGAACGCGCTGGAGACCATTCAGGCCGTCAAGGCCAAGCTGGCGCAACTCAAAGACAGTTTGCCGTCCGGCGTGGAGATCGTGCCCACCTACGACCGCTCGCAGTTGATTGAGCGCGCGGTGAGCAACCTGAGCAACAAGCTGATTGAAGAGTTCATCGTGGTGGCGGTGGTCTGCCTGCTGTTTCTGTTTCACCTGCGCTCGTCGCTGGTGGCCGTGGTGTCCTTGCCGGTGGGGATTCTGGCGGCCTTCATGGTGATGCGCTACCAGGGCGTCAACGCCAATATCATGTCGCTGGGCGGTATTGCGATTGCGATTGGCGCCATGGTGGATGCGGCGGTGGTGATGATCGAGAACGCCCATAAGCATCTGGAAGCGTGGGAAGAGTCGCACCCGAACCAGACACTCAGTTCTGAGGATCGTTGGACGGTGGTGAGCGAAGCGGCGGTTGAGGTCGGGCCGGCCCTGTTTTTCTCGCTACTCATCATCACGTTGTCTTTCATTCCGGTGTTCACGCTGGAAGCGCAGGAAGGGCGACTCTTTGCCCCGCTGGCCTTCACCAAAACCTATTCCATGGCGGCAGCGGCGGCGCTGGCTGTGACGCTGGTGCCGGTACTGATGGGTTACCTGATTCGGGGCCGCATTCCGCATGAGCAAGCGAACCCGGTCAACCGGCTGCTGATTGCGCTGTACCGGCCGGTATTGGCCCGGGTTCTGCGGTTCCCGAAGGCGACGCTCGCTGTCTCATTGGTCGCCTTGGCGAGTGCCGTGGTTCCGCTGTCGCAGTTGGGCGGCGAATTCTTGCCGCCGATGGATGAGGGCGACCTGTTGTACATGCCGTCGGCTTTGCCGGGCTTGTCGGCGGCCAAGGCCTCGGAACTGCTGCAACAGACCGACCGGATGATTCGCACCGTGCCCGAGGTGGCCCACGTGTTCGGCAAGGCCGGACGCGCGGAGACCGCCACTGATCCCGCACCGATTGAAATGTTCGAGACCACGGTTCAGTTCAAGCCACGCGACGAGTGGCGCGCCGGCATGACGCCCGACAAACTGGTCCAGGAACTCGACAAGGCGGTGAAGGTGCCGGGGCTGTCCAACATCTGGGTGCCGCCGATCCGCAACCGCATCGACATGCTGGCCACTGGCATCAAGAGCCCTGTCGGCGTCAAGGTGACTGGGCCTGATCTGGCTGTGATTGACCGGCTGGCCAGTGAAGTCGAAAAGGCGGTGAAGGACGTGCCCGGCGTGACCTCGGCGCTGGCGGAACGTCTGGTGGGTGGCCGCTATATCGACATGACCATTGACCGGGTGGCGGCGGCCCGTTACGGGCTCAATGTGGCCGATGTGCAAACTCTGGTGTCCTCGGCCATCGGCGGTGACAACGTGGGCGAGGTGGTGGAAGGACGGCAGCGGTTTCCGATCAATGTGCGTTACCCGCGCGAGTTGAGGGATTCGCTGGAAAAATTGCGCGATCTGTCGTTTGTGACGGAGAATGGCGCTCAATTGCGTTTGTCGGATGTCGCCACGGTCAAGATTGAAGACGGCCCGCCGATGTTGCGCAGCGAAAACGCCCGTCTTTCCGGCTGGGTCTATGTGGACCTGCACGGGCGCGACCTTCGCTCGGCGGTAACCGACATGCAGGCGCGCGTGGGGCGCGAGGTCAAGCTCCCGGCCGGCTATGCCATTTCGTGGTCAGGCCAGTTTGAGTACATGGAACGGGCGGCGGAGCGCCTCAAGGTGGTGGTTCCCTTCACGCTTGCCATCATTTTCTTGCTGTTGTACCTGACGTTTCGGCGCTTTGATGAGGCTTCGCTCATTTTGCTGGCGGTGCCGTTTGCGCTGACCGGGGGCTTCTGGTTGATCTGGGCCTTGGGGCACGCCGTATCGATTGCCACCGCCGTCGGGTTCATCGCCCTGGCGGGCGTGGCGGCCGAGTTTGGCGTTGTGATGCTGGTGTACCTCAAAGGCTCGTGGGAGCGTCGCCTGGCAGCGGGATGCGTGCCCTCCGAGGCGCTGTTGCTGGAGGCCATCACGGAAGGTGCCGTTTTGCGCGTGCGCCCGAAAGCCATGACGGTGGCCGTCATTCTGGCGGGGCTGCTGCCGATTCTCTGGAGTGGCGGCACGGGCTCGGAAGTGATGCAGCGCATCGCGGCGCCCATGGTGGGCGGCATGGTGACGGCGCCGCTGCTGTCGATGCTAGTGATTCCCGGGGTGTGGCTGCTGCTGATGCGCAGGCGTCTGCAGCTCACGGCATAATTTTTATTGAAAGGAAGCTTATGAAATCGATCCCAATTCTGTGTGTAGTCGCACTGGCTGTCAGCGTCGTGACGGCCGTGAATGCCCAAGCGCAAGCACCGGCTTCAGTAGCGGTGAAAGCCAACACGGCCTCTGCTGCGGCAGACGCCATGGCGAACGGTGAGGTGCTGAAGGTGTACCCCAAAGAGCGAACGCTCCTGCTCAAGCATGGTCCCATCCCCAGCATCGGCATGGGGCCGATGACGATGGAGTACGGTGTCAAGAGCCCCAAGATGCTCAGCACCATCAAGCCTGGCGACAAGATCCGGTTCACTGCGGACCAGGTCAAGGATCAGTACGTCGTGACGCACATCGAAGTGGTCAAGTAGACGCCCTGGCTCAGGGCGGCAAGAAGCTGGGCAACGCCGGATTTGATCCGGCTCAACGGGCTGGTTATAATTGACAGGCTGTGCATATCGCATAGACACACGTCAGGGGCAGTTCCAGCGCCTGACGCAAGTTCAAAACTATTACAGGAAATTAAAATGATCGCATCCAGCATCAAAGCCGCTGTCGTTAAAGACAACGCACGCCAAGCCGGCGACACAGGTAGCCCTGAAGTGCAAGTTGCACTGTTGACTGCCCGTATCAACGAACTCACACCTCACTTCAAGACCCACGCCAAAGACCACCATGGTCGCCGTGGTCTGTTGCGCATGGTGAGCCGTCGCCGCAAGCTGTTGGACTACCTCAAGTCCAAAAATGCTGACCGTTACATCGCACTGATCGCCAAGCTGGGTCTGCGTAAGTAATCGTTAAATCGAATGATGAACGCCTGAGTTAGGTTACTAGCTCAGGCGTTTTTTACTTCGGAGAAGGCAAAAAACGGAGCGAAGCTGTGTCATTCCACAGAAATTCAACTTGAGTTTCTCTGGAATGGCATCGTGTTCTGTGATGCTGTATCCGGGCTCGGGCGAGGTGGCCTGCACTTCCCAAATTGACCAGGAGAAATAACAATGAGCATTTTCAATAAAGTCACCAAGACCTTCCAGTGGGGTCAAAACACCGTCACCATGGAAACCGGCGAAATCGCCCGTCAGTCCACCGGCGCCGTGCTGCTGGACATGGATGGCACTGTGGTGCTGGCCACTGTCGTCGCCAAGACCGAAGGCAAAGCCGGTCAGGATTTCTTTCCGCTGACCGTTGATTACCTTGAAAAAACCTACGCTGCGGGCAAGATCCCCGGCAGCTTCTTCAAGCGCGAAGGCCGTCCCAGCGAGTTCGAGACCTTGACCAGCCGCTTGATCGACCGTCCTATCCGTCCGCTGTTCCCCGAAGGTTTCTTCAACGAAGTGCACGTGGTGGTTCACACCCTGTCGTTGAACCCTGAAGTGGATGCTGATATTGCTGCCCTGATTGCGGTCAGCGCAGCGCTGTCCGTCAGCGGCATTCCGTTCAGCGGCCCTATCGGTGCAGCCCGCGTGGGTTACATCAACGGCGAATACGTGCTCAATCCCGGCCAGACCGCACGCAAGGATTCCATCATGGACCTCGTGGTGGCTGGTACCGAAGCTGCTGTGCTGATGGTTGAATCTGAAGCCCAGCAATTGTCCGAAGAAATCATGCTCGGCGCCGTGGTGTTCGGTCATGAGCAAGGCAACATTGCCATCAATGCAATTCACGAACTGGTGCGTGACGCCGGCAAGCCGATGTGGGACTGGAAAGCACCTGCCAAGAACGAGCCTCTCATTGCCAAGGTTGGCGAACTAGCGGGTGACAAGTTGGCAGCCGCTTACCAAATCCGCAACAAGCAAGCCCGTACGCAAGCTTGCCGCGCGGCTTATGCTGAAGTCATGACAGCCTTGAAGGCGGATGGCGCTGCATTTGACAGCGTCGCAGTTGAAGGCATGTTGTTCGACATCGAAGCGAAGATCGTTCGCAGCCAGATTCTGGCTGGCGAACCTCGTATCGACGGTCGCGATACACGCACCGTGCGCGCCATTGAAATCCGCAACAGCGTACTGCCCCGTACCCATGGTTCCAGCTTGTTCACACGTGGCGAAACCCAGGCTTTGGTAGTGACTACCCTTGGTACCGAACGTGACGCACAGCGCATCGATGCCTTGGCTGGTGAGTACGAAGACCGTTTCATGCTGCACTACAACATGCCTCCGTTCGCCACTGGCGAAACCGGTCGCGTCGGTACGCCCAAGCGTCGTGAAATCGGACACGGCCGTCTGGCCAAGCGTGCTTTGGTCGCCTGCTTGCCAAGCAAGGAAGATTTCCCTTACACCATGCGCGTGGTGTCTGAAATCACCGAATCCAATGGTTCCTCGTCGATGGCTTCGGTCTGCGGTGGTTGCCTGTCCCTGATGGACGCTGGCGTGCCTATGAAAGCGCATGTGGCCGGTATCGCTATGGGCCTGATCAAGGATGGAAGCCGCTTTGCAGTGCTGACCGACATTCTGGGTGACGAAGATCACCTGGGCGACATGGACTTCAAGGTGGCCGGTACGACCAACGGTATTACCGCGCTGCAGATGGACATCAAAATCCAGGGCATCACCAAGGAAATCATGCAAGTGGCATTGGCACAGGCCAAGGAAGCACGCATGCACATTCTGGGCAAGATGACTGAAGCCATGGCTGAAGCCAAGACCGAAGTGTCGAACTTTGCACCGCGTCTGTTCACCATGAAGATCAACCCCGAAAAGATTCGTGACGTGATCGGTAAGGGCGGTTCCGTGATCCGTGCGCTGACCGAAGAAACCGGCACCCAGATCAACATCGATGAAGACGGCACCATCACCATCGCTTCCGCTGATCCAGCCAAGGCTGAAGAAGCCAAGCGCCGCATTGAGCAGATCACCGCTGAAGTCGAAATCGGCAAGATCTACGAAGGCCCGATCGTCAAGATTCTGGACTTCGGTGCCTTGATCAACTTGCTGCCAGGTAAAGACGGTTTGCTGCACATCAGCCAGATCGCGCACGAACGTGTCGAGAAGGTGTCCGACTACCTGACTGAAGGCCAGATCGTCAAGGTCAAGGTCATGGAAACGGATGAGAAGGGTCGCATCAAGCTGTCCATGAAGGCTTTGCTGGATCGTCCGGCTCAGGCTTGATCATTGTTGGTATGAAATTGATAGCGCCCTACGCACAGAGTACGGGGGCTATCGCCTGATTTGATCATGAAAGTTATCGAAATAAGCGCTTACGGCCCGCCCGACGTTCTGCATGTGGGTGAACGCCCTGTGCCGGTGCCGGGTGCGGGTGAGCTGCTGATTCGCGTGTCGGCCAGCGGCGTCAATCGACCTGACGTCCTGCAACGCACGGGTAACTACCCCGTGCCGCCGGGCGCCTCGGATATTCCGGGGTTGGAAGTGGCGGGCGTGATCGAACAAGGCGATGCGCAAGCGCTGGCGCGTGCAGGTTTCAAACTGGGTGACCGTGTTTGTGCCTTGGTTGCTGGTGGCGGTTATGCCGAGTTTTGTGTGGCACCGGTGGGGCAATGTCTTCCCGTGCCCAAAGGCCTGAGTGACGTGGAGGCTGCTTCCTTGCCTGAGACGTTTTTCACGGTCTGGAGCAATGTGTTTGACCGGGCGCACCTGCAGTCCGGCGAAACTTTGCTGATCCAGGGCGGCTCCAGCGGCATTGGCGTCACAGCTATTCAACTGGCCAAGGCCCTGGGGGCGAAGGTCATCGTGACGGCGGGCAGTGATGAGAAATGTGCCGCCTGTCTGGCCTTGGGTGCTGACCATGGCATTAACTACAAGACGCATGATTTCAAGGATGAAGTCAAACGTTTAACGGACGGGCAGGGCGTCAATGTCATTCTTGACATGGTCGCTGGCAGCTATGTGGCCAAAGAGATTGAATGCCTGAGTGAAGATGGCCGGCTGGTCATCATTGCCGTGCAGGGCGGTGTCAAGAGTGAAATCAACGCCGGTCTGGTGCTGCGTCGGCGTCTCACGGTGACGGGGTCCACTTTGCGAGCGCGTCCGGTTGCTTTCAAGGAAGCGATTGCGCAGGCCTGTCTGAAAAATGTGTGGCCTTTGATTGAGAACGGCCGCATCAAGCCTGTGATTCACAGTACGTTTGCGGCACAGGATGCATTCAAGGCGCATGCCTTGATGGAATCAAATAAGCATGTCGGGAAAATTGTTTTGACTTGGGGTGTAGCATGAAAAAAAAGCTGATAGCAGGCAATTGGAAAATGAACGGTAGCCTGGCTGCAAACGAGACTTTGGTTGCAGGTCTTCTTAAAGGATTGACCGCACCAGCTTGTCATGTGGCCTTGTGTGTGCCATCGGTTTATCTGGCCCAGATGCAAATGTTGGTTGCTGGTAGTTCTATTGATCTGGGTGCACAGGATGTTTCCCAGTACGAGGTAGGTGCCTATACCGGTGAAATTTCTGGTGCCATGCTCAAGGAGTTTGGTGTCCGGTATGCGCTGGTCGGGCACTCCGAGCGTCGCCAATACCATTTCGAGTCAGATGCGCTTGTCGCTGCCAAAGCACAGCGTGCGCTGGCCTGCGGTATCACACCAATTGTGTGTGTAGGGGAAACCTTGGCTGAGCGTGAAGCAGGCAAGACAGAAGAGGTTGTCAAGCGCCAGCTGGCCGCGGTGATTCATGCCAACGGCCACTGCATCAGTGAGATTGTGGTGGCCTATGAACCGGTGTGGGCTATTGGGACTGGCAAGACGGCGAGTGCCGAGCAGGCGCAACAGGTGCATGCTGTCTTGCGCGCGCAGTTGAAAGCGGCCTCGGAACAAGCGGAACGCATTCACATTGTGTACGGCGGCAGCATGAATGCTGCCAATGCAGCCCAACTGCTGGCGCAGCCTGACATCGACGGCGGGCTGGTGGGCGGAGCGTCGCTCAAGGCTGCGGATTTTCTATCAATTATTGCTTCTGCCCAGTAATTCTGGGCGTTGTTTGCTACATATTTAGGAGTTTTTAATGAATGTTTTTCTAACCATCCTTCTCGCAGTTCAAATGATTGCTGCAGTGGCCATGATCGGTTTGATTCTGGTGCAACACGGTAAGGGTGCGGACATGGGCGCCGCTTTTGGTAGCGGTGGTTCGGGCAGCTTGTTTGGTGCCAGTGGCAGCGCGAATTTCTTGTCGCGTACGACGGCTGTGCTGGCCACCGTGTTCTTCGTCTGTACCTTGCTGCTGGCTTATTTTGGTGCGGCTCGTCCGGCGGCAAGTTCGGGTAGCGTGCTGGAAGGTGCTCCTGTAACGGTGCCAACTCCTGCGGCTGTTGTGCCTGCTGTTCCCGCTTCCGGCGCTGCACAAATTCCATCCAAATAATTGCTATTGAATTTGCCTGCTACCGTCAGGAAACTGAATGGTTTAAGGGTAAAATACTAGTTGTCTGGAAAGCAAAATCCGCAAGGTTCCTCATGCAATCTGGACATCTGAAAGCCGCCGTCGTGGTGAAATTGGTAGACACGCTATCTTGAGGTGGTAGTGGCGAAAGCTTTGCGAGTTCGAGTCTCGCCGACGGCACCAAATATACAGTCTTGTTGCAATCTAATGCAGTAAGTAAAGTCTTTTGATCAGAACCCTAAGATGAACCTCGATCAGTATTTGCCAGTCCTTATGTTCATCTTGGTTGGGATCGCAGTTGGCGTCGTTCCCCAAGTTCTCGGTTATATCCTTGGTCCTAATCGGCCTGATCCTGCTAAAAACTCCCCCTATGAATGCGGCTTCGAAGCGTTTGAAGATGCGCGAATGAAGTTCGATGTTCGCTACTATCTTGTGGCGATTTTGTTCATTCTTTTTGATCTCGAAATTGCATTTTTATTTCCTTGGGCTGTGGCTCTTAAGGAGGTTGGGGTGGTTGGCTTTTGGGTGATGATAGATTTTGTGGGCATTCTTGTCATCGGCTTTATCTACATGTGGAAAAAAGGGGCCCTTGACTGGGAGTAATGCGATGATTGAAGGCGTTTTAAAAGAAGGCTTTGTCACCACTAGCTACGACTCGGTGATGAATTGGGCCAAGACGGGTTCTGTCTGGCCTATGACTTTTGGTCTGGCTTGTTGTGCGGTTGAGATGATGCATGCGGCTGCAGCGCGCTATGACATCAGTCGCTTTGGTGCTGAGGTGTTTCGTGCAAGTCCACGGCAATCGGATTTGATGATTGTGGCGGGTACCTTGTGCAACAAGATGGCGCCGGCCTTGCGCAAGGTTTATGACCAGATGTCTGAGCCGCGTTGGGTGATTAGCATGGGTTCGTGTGCCAATGGTGGTGGTTACTACCACTATAGTTATTCGGTGGTGCGTGGTTGCGACCGAATCGTGCCAGTGGATGTGTATGTACCAGGTTGCCCTCCAACCGCTGAAGCCCTTATATATGGGATCATGCAGTTGCAGCAAAAAATTCGCCGCACGCAAACCATTGCGCGTGCTTGAAGGAATTGCGATGACTGTTTTTGCTGTGAATCCCGAGACTCTAAAAGATACTATTGCTGCTGCGCTTGGAGATAAGCTCCGGCATATTGCTGTTGCATTGGGTGAGGTGACGGTGGTGGTGGCTGCTGCTGATTATTCTGATGCTGCCAAAATTTTGCGTGATGCGCCAGGCTGCTCTTTTGAGCAAATGGTGGATTTGTGCGGATTGGATTACTCGGACTACAAAGGTGTGGGTCGCGAGGGCTTGCGTTATTGCGTGGTCCTGCACTTGCTTTCTGTCAGTCTGAACCAGCGGGTGCGCCTGAAGGTGTTTGCCCCCGATGATGATTTCCCGGTCTTGGCTTCGGTGACTGAAATTTGGAATTCGGCCAACTGGTTTGAGCGCGAAGCGTTTGATTTGTTTGGCATCGTCTTTGAAGGGCACAATGATTTGCGTCGCATTCTGACGGATTACGGTTTCATCGGTCACCCATTTCGCAAGGACTTTCCTTTGAGTGGTGAAGTCGAAATGCGTTATGACGCTGAAAATAAACGTGTTGTCTATCAACCCGTCACGATCGAGCCGCGTGAGATCACGCCGCGCATCATTCGCGAAGACAACTACGGAGGCCTGCACTAGGCGGTTTGTGTCATGGCTGAAATAAAAAACTACACACTTAATTTCGGACCTCAGCACCCTGCGGCGCACGGTGTTCTGCGCTTGGTGCTTGAGCTTGATGGCGAAGTGGTTCAGCGCGCTGATCCGCATATCGGATTGCTGCATCGGGCAACTGAAAAACTGGCAGAGAGCAAAACCTACATCCAGTCGTTGCCGTACATGGATCGACTCGACTATGTGTCGATGATGTGCAACGAGCATGCCTACTGTTTGGCAATTGAAAAGCTTCTGGGTATTGAAGTTCCTGTGCGGGCGCAGTACATCCGCGTGATGTTTGCCGAAATTACCCGTCTTCTGAATCATTTGATGTGGCTGGGATCGCATGGAAACGATTGCGGCAGCTCCACGATCTTGATCTACACCTTCCGCGAGCGGGAAGACCTGTTTGATATGTATGAAGCGGTTAGTGGTGCCCGCATGCATGCGGCCTATTTCCGTCCAGGCGGTGTGTACCGGGATTTGCCCGACACCATGCCTCAGTACAAGGCCAACAAGGTGCGCAATGCCAAGGGTATTGCGGAGCTTAATAAAAATCGTCAAGGTTCCTTGCTGGATTTCATTGAAGATTTCACGCAACGGTTCTCGACCTATTTGGGTGAATACCACACACTGCTCACTGAGAACCGGATCTGGAAACAGCGTACGGTTGACATCGGTGTCGTGACGGCAGAACGGGCTTTGAACATGGGATTCACGGGTGCCATGCTTCGTGGTTCCGGGGTCGAGTGGGATTTGCGCAAAAAGCAGCCCTACGATGCCTATGACCGCGTCGAGTTCGATATTCCGGTGGGTGTCACTGGCGATTGTTACGACCGTTATCTGGTTCGCATGGAAGAGATGAAGCAATCCAATAGCATCATCAAGCAATGCGTTAACTGGTTGCGTGTCAACCCTGGGCCGGTTATCACGGATAACCACAAAGTAGCGCCTCCAGATCGCGAATCCATGAAGTCAAACATGGAAGAGTTGATTCATCACTTCAAGTTGTTCACTGAAGGCTTTCATGTGCCTGAAGGCGAGGCCTATGCCGCGGTGGAACATCCGAAAGGTGAGTTTGGCATCTATCTCGTAAGCGATGGTGCCAACAAGCCGTACCGATTGAAAATTCGCCCGCCAGGGTATGTTCATTTGGCGGGTCTGAATGAGTTGGCTAGCGGCCACATGATTGCAGACGTCGTGGCTGTGATCGGGACTATGGATATTGTGTTTGGAGAGATTGATCGATGATCTCAAAAGATTTTACTGACGCGACATTGGCACGTTTTGCCAAGGAAGTTGCGAAATACCCCGCTGATCAAAAGCAGTCAGCGGTGATGGCATGCCTTGCCATCGTCCAGCAAGAACTAGGTCACGTGAGTGCTGAGAGTGAAAAAGTCGTTGCCGACTATCTCGGCATGGCGCCCATCGCGGTTCATGAAGTCACCACGTTCTACAACATGTACAACCTGCATCAGCTTGGCAAGTACAAACTTAACGTTTGTACCAACTTGCCTTGTCAGTTGCGTGATGGTGAGCGGGCCCTCAAGCATCTTGAGCAAAAGCTCGGCATCAGTATGGGCGATACAACGCCGGATGGCATGTTCACCCTTCAGCAGTGTGAGTGCCTTGGCGCCTGTGCAGACTCCCCTGTGTTACTGGTGAATGACCGAACCATGTGCAGTTTCATGACCAATGACAAGCTTGATCAATTGGTTGATGGTCTGCGCGCGGCGGGAGACAAATCATGATGGCCGAAAAAATTCTTGCTCAATTTCAGGCCACAGGTGTTCAGACTTGCTTTCATGATCGGCACATTAACCCGCAGATCTACGCTGATTTGAATGGCACCAATTGGCGGTTGAAGGATTATGAAGCACGTGGTGGCTATCAAGCTTTGCGCAAGGTTCTTGGTAAAGATGGCGGCGAAGGGTTGACGCAAGATCAGGTGATTGCAACCGTCAAAGATTCGGCCTTGCGGGGCCGTGGTGGTGCAGGTTTTCCTACGGGGCTCAAGTGGAGCTTCATGCCACGTCAATTTCCAGGGCAAAAGTATCTGGTATGCAATTCCGATGAGGGAGAGCCGGGAACCTGCAAAGACCGTGACATCTTGCAGTTCAATCCCCATATCGTCATCGAAGGCATGATCATTGCCGCGTATGCCATGGGTATTAGCGTGGGTTTCAACTATATCCACGGTGAGATTTTCACTAGTTATGACCGCTTTGAAGAGGCGTTAGAAGAAGCGCGTGCTGCTGGTTTGCTGGGTAACAACATTCTGGGTAGCAATTTCACTTTCCAGTTGCATGCTGCACACGGATTTGGTGCCTACATTTGTGGCGAGGAAACAGCGCTGCTTGAGTCTCTTGAAGGCAAAAAAGGTCAGCCCAGGTTTAAACCACCATTCCCTGCCAGTTTTGGCTTGTATGGTAAACCGACCACCATCAATAACACTGAAACCTTTGCTGCTGTTCCCTGGATCATTCGCAACGGTGGCAAGGCCTACCTTGAGTGCGGCAAACCCAACAATGGTGGAACCAAGATTTACTCCATCAGCGGGGATGTGGAGTTGCCAGGTAATTATGAAATACCGATGGGCACACCATTTTCAAAATTGCTTGAAATCGCAGGTGGTGTGCGCAGTGGTCGTCAACTCAAAGCCGTGATTCCTGGTGGCTCGTCGTCACCAATTCTGCCGGCCAGCATCATGATGGACTGCACGATGGACTATGACTCCATCGCCAAAGCAGGTTCGATGCTGGGTTCGGGCGCCGTGATTGTTCTCGACGACAGTCGTTGCATGGTCAAGAGCTTGCAGCGCCTGAGTTATTTTTACATGCATGAGTCGTGCGGTCAGTGCACACCGTGCCGTGAAGGAACCGGTTGGTTGTCACGTGTGGTAGACCGTATCGAAAATGGTCATGGTCGCCCCACCGATATGGATTTGCTGAATTCGGTCGCTGAAGACATTCAGGGTCGAACCATTTGTGCGCTGGGCGATGCGGCTGCCATGCCAGTGCGCGCCATGCTCAAGCATTTCCGACATGAATTTGAATATCACGTAGAGCACAAGACCTGCATGGTCCCCGCCTACGTTTGAGCGAGTCCTACGATGATTGAAATTGAACTCGACGGTAAGAAGGTAGACATTGTTGAAGGCAGCATGATCATGCATGCCGCTGACAAGGCCGGTACCTACATTCCACATTTCTGTTACCACAAGAAATTGAGCATTGCTGCTAGCTGCCGCATGTGTCTGGTCGATGTAGAAAAAATGCCCAAGCCCATGCCGGCTTGTGCCACTCCTGTGACACAGGGCATGATTGTCCGCACCAAGAGCGACAAGGCGATCAAAGCGCAAAAATCGGTCATGGAGTTCCTGCTGATTAATCACCCATTGGATTGCCCCATTTGTGATCAGGGTGGTGAGTGTCAGCTGCAGGATCTGGCTGTTGGTTACGGAGCTTCTTCATCACGGTATGAGGAAGAAAAGCGTGTAGTGGCAGTCAAGGATGTTGGTCCTTTGATTTCAATGCAAGAGATGAGCAGGTGTATTCACTGCACCCGCTGTGTTCGTTTCGGACAGGAAATTGCCGGCGTCATGGAGCTTGGCATGTCGCATCGCGGCGAGCATGCAGAAATCGAAACGTTTGTTGGCCAATCGGTTGACTCAGAACTCTCGGGCAACATGATCGATATTTGCCCCGTTGGCGCGTTGACAAGCAAACCTTTCCGCTACAGTGCTCGTACATGGGAATTGTCGCGTCGCAAGTCTGTCAGTCCTCATGATTCGACGGGTTCCAACTTGATTGTTCAGGTCAAGGGTAACAAGGTCATGCGTGTGCTGCCGTTTGAGAACGAAAGCGTCAACGAGTGCTGGATTGCTGACCGTGACCGCTTTTCTTATGAAGCATTGAATAGCGACGAACGGTTGACTACCCCCATGCTCAAGCAAGGAGGTGAGTGGAAGTCCGTTGATTGGCAGACTGCACTTGAATACGTTGCCAATGGATTAACACAAATCAAGTCAGAGCATGGTGCTGCAAGCATCGGTGCCTTGGTGAGCCCACACAGCACAGTCGAAGAGATCTCGCTTGCCAGTGCGTTGATGCGTGGTTTGGGAAGCGAAAACGTGGACTATCGTCTGCGTAACGCCGAATTCATGGCGAGTGAGGGTGTTCGTTTTCTCGGAACCTCGATTGCGTCTTTGTCCGAACTCCAACGTGTGCTGGTGATTGGGTCAAGTCTGCGCAAGGACCATCCTTTGTTTGCACAAAGAATTCGGCAGGCTGTCCGCAAGGGTTGTTCAGTCAATGCTATTCAATCGAAAGCAGAAGACTGGGCTATGCCTCTTGCCAACACCATCGTTTGTGCTGACAGTACATGGGTGCAGACGCTGGCAGACGTTGCAGCTGCCGTGGCCTTGGAAAAAGGCGTTTCATCTCCAGTGTCGGGGACTGCAAGTGACTCTGCCCAAGCCGTTGCCAAGTCATTGTTGAGCGGCGAGCGTAAAGCTATTTTGCTCGGAAATGCGGCTGCCCATCATGCCAAGGCGTCAAGCCTTTTGGCGCTCGCGAATTGGATTGGTGCGGAAACTGGTGCGACAGTTGGTTATCTCACCGAAGCAGCCAATACCGTAGGCGCGCAGCTTGCCGGTGCCGTACCTGGACCGAATGGTCTGAACGCCGAACAAATGTATGCTGGTGGGCTCAAAGCGGTTGTGCTGCTTAATCATGAGCCGGAATTTGATTCGGCTGCAGGGACATCCGTCAAATCAGGTTTTTCGCAAGCCGAGATGGTTGTGACGCTGAGCCCGTTTAAATCCAATATGGCATTTAGTGATGTGCTACTGCCGATTGCGCCCTTTACTGAAACGCCTGGCACATTCATCAATGCCGAGGGGCGTGTGCAAAGTTTCCATGCAGTGGTGAAACCTTTGGGCGAAACCCGTCCGGCATGGAAAGTGTTACGCGTATTGGCCAACTTGTTGAATGTGCCCGGTTTCGATTTCAATTCGACAGAAGAAATCCTTCGGCAGGTTCCGGGATTGACAGCGCCAGACAAGGCGCATTTACCTGCAGAGCTGTTGAGTAACACAACGCAAGCGACAATTGATCTCACTCCGGCGAGCATTTCACCGGTAGTCGCCAAAATCTATGAGCTCGACGGTATCGTGCGTCGTGCAACTAGCCTGCAACTCACTGCGGACGCCAAACAAACTGAAACGGCGCAGGAGGCTGCAGCATGATTGACGCTATTTTTTCTTTTGGACAAGGTCTTTTGAACGAAACCTGGTGGACATCCATGGGGTGGCCAGTGCTCTGGACCCTGATCAAGATTGTGGTTGTGGTACTGCCTCTGATGGGAGCGGTTGCCTATCTGACTCTGTGGGAGCGTAAGTTCTTGGGTTGGATGCAAGTCCGCCTCGGCCCCAATCGGGTTGGTCCTTGGGGTCTCTTGCAGCCCATTGCTGATGCATTGAAGCTGTTGGGCAAAGAAATATTGTTGCCAACCGCAGCAAGCAAAGGTTTGTTCTTTATCGGGCCTATCCTGACCATCATGCCGGCAATGGCAGCATGGGCAGTCATTCCGTTTAGCCCGGATGTTGCACTGGCAAACATCAACGCAGGACTCCTGTTTGTGATGGCCATCACGTCCATGGAAGTTTATGGCGTGGTGATTTCCGGTTGGGCATCAAACTCCAAGTATTCATTTTTGGGCGCTATGCGAGCATCAGCCCAAATGGTGAGTTATGAACTTGCGATGGGGTTTTGTCTGGTGATCGTTCTGATGGTCTCGGGCAGTATGAATATGACTGACATTGTCACCGGGCAGGGCCTCTGGGAGGGACTCGTGGTGCATCTCCACAGA
>JAZKHK010000085.1:17641-67419 GCA_040385425.1 Pseudomonadota bacterium
TGTCACCGGGCAGGGCAAAGGAAATTTTGCTCACATGGGTTTTAACTTCCTGTCCTGGAACTGGCTGCCGCTCCTCCCCATATTTGTTGTCTACATTATTTCCGGTCTGGCTGAAACCAATCGTCATCCCTTTGACGTTGTTGAAGGCGAAGCTGAAATTGTTGCCGGACACATGGTTGAGTATTCGGGTATGTCGTATGCCATGTTCTATCTGGCTGAGTATGCGAATATGTGGCTGATATCAATTCTGGCTGCCATCATGTTCCTGGGTGGATGGATATCGCCGATTGATAGCGCTTTATTTAACTGGATTCCAGGATGGATTTGGCTCGGAATCAAAACCTGTGCTGTGGTCAGCCTGTTCATTTGGGTTCGTGCTACTTTTCCTCGGTTTCGTTATGACCAGATCATGCGTTTGGGCTGGAAGGTCTTCATTCCTGTGACCTTGGTCTGGCTGGTAGTCGTCGGCGCCTGGATGCAGACCTCCTTTAATATCTGGAATTAACAGGAGTTGATGATGTCCACAATTACTTCAACCCCTAAGCCATCTGCCTTCTCTCTCAAGGACTTTCTCTCCAGTTTCTTGTTGCTGGAGTTGCTCAAGGGACTTGCGCTGACCGGTCGCTATGCTTTCCGTCGGAAAGTAACGATACAGTTTCCTGAAGAGAAAACTCCGTTGTCACCTCGATTTCGAGGGTTGCACGCCTTGCGTCGCTATGAGAATGGTGAAGAGCGCTGCATCGCCTGCAAACTCTGTGAAGCTGTTTGCCCCGCGATGGCTATCACCATTGAATCTGAAGTTCGTACGGATGGTTCGCGGCGTACGAATCGTTATGACATTGATCTGACGAAATGTATTTTTTGCGGCTTTTGTGAGGAAAGCTGCCCTGTAGATTCAATCGTCGAAACCCATATTCTGGAATATCACGGTGAAAAACGCGGTGATTTGTATTTCACCAAGGAAATGCTGCTGGCTGTTGGGGATCGTTATGAAAAAGAGATCGCTGCCAGCAAGGCGGCTGATGCCAAGTATCGCTGACCAGCTGCAAGAAAGAAATTACACCTATGGATGTCAAAACTGGTTTGTTTTACGTATTTTCAGCGGTATTGCTGTTCGCCGCTTTTCGGGTCATAACCGCCCGCAATCCGGTTCACGCCGTGTTATTCCTCGTTCTTGCTTTTTTCCAGGCTGCGATGGTCTGGATGCTGCTGAAAGCCGAATTTCTATCCATCACACTGGTGTTGGTGTACGTGGGTGCGGTGATGGTGCTGTTCCTGTTTGTGGTGATGATGCTGGATATCAACATTGACAGCGTTCGGCAAGGTTTCTGGAAGCATTTTCCGCTTGCAGCAGTGGTAGGCGTTCTGATTGCGCTTGAGATGGCTGCCGTACTGATGGGCGGATTTCGCGGGACTGATGAGCCTCCTGCTGTGGTGGGGCAGATGGCGGGACAAATCTCCAATAGCAAAGAACTTGGCAAGCTTTTGTATAGCCAATACCTGTATCCCATTGAAGTTGCCGCTGCGATTTTGCTGGTTGCCATGATTGCTGCGATTGCCCTGACCCTTCGTCAACGCAAAGATAGTAAATATGTAAGCCCATATGACCAAGTTCGGGTGAAGTCAAAAGACCGCATGAGGGTTGTCAAAATGGCAGCGACCAATGGTGCTGCAGTCAATGATTCAGCTGCAGCCCCTGGGGAGAATAAAGTATGACGCTAACGCTAGGACATTTCCTTTCTCTCGGCGCGATGTTGTTTGCGTTGTCAGTGATTGGTATTTTTCTTAACCGAAAAAATCTGATCGTCTTGCTGATGGCTATTGAACTGATGCTGCTGGCCGTGAATACCAATTTTGTAGCTTTTTCCTACTATCTTGGTGACTTGCATGGTCAAATTTTTGTGTTTTTTATTCTGACCGTCGCAGCCGCCGAGTCGGCAATTGGTCTGGCCATTTTGGTACTGCTGTTCCGTAACAAGTCCAGTATCAATGTGGATGAACTTAATACGCTCAAGGGTTAAATAAGATGAGTCAAACCCTTTCTGCTTCAACGCTCCTTGCCGTGCCCATGGCACCCTTGGTCGGTGCTGTTCTTGCCGGTATCCTTGGAACCAAGTTTGGTGGCAACTGGATAGGTCGCCGCATGTCTCATTCGCTCACCATCTTGGGTGTGCTGCTGTCATTTATTTTGTCGGCGATGACGCTCATGAGCGTGGTTCTTGATGGTGCCCGTTTCAATGAAACCCTCTACACCTGGATGGTGGTCGGTAGTCTCAAGATGGAAATCGGGTTTCTGGTCGATGGACTCACTGCCATGATGATGTGCGTCGTGACTTTTGTGTCCTTGATGGTGCATATCTATACCATTGGCTACATGGAAGAAGACGAAGGCTATAACCGGTTTTTTGCCTACATTTCTCTGTTCACTTTCTCCATGTTGATGCTGGTCATGAGCAACAACATGCTGCAACTGTTCTTCGGTTGGGAAGCAGTGGGTCTGGTGTCATATTTGCTGATTGGTTTCTGGTTTAACAAGCCTACTGCCATCTTCGCCAATATGAAGGCCTTCCTGGTGAATCGCGTAGGTGACTTCGGTTTTATTCTGGGCATTGGACTGATTGTTGCTTTTTCAGGAACTTTGAATTACACCGAGGCCTTTGCAAAAGCGGCTGACTTGGCTAAGCTCACTTTCCCTGGAACTGACTGGATGTTGGTCACCGTGATTTGCATCTGCTTATTTATCGGTGCAATGGGTAAATCAGCTCAGTTTCCGCTGCACGTCTGGTTGCCTGATTCCATGGAAGGCCCAACACCGATTTCGGCCTTGATTCATGCTGCCACCATGGTGACTGCTGGTATTTTCATGGTGGCGCGTATGTCGCCTCTGTTTGAACTTAGTGAAACAGCGTTGAATTTCGTGATGGTGATCGGTGCGATTACGGCCTTGTTCATGGGCTTCTTGGGCATCATTCAAAATGACATCAAGCGTGTGGTTGCTTATTCCACGCTCTCTCAGTTAGGTTATATGACTGTGGCCCTCGGTGCATCGGCTTACTCAGTTGCTGTATTTCACTTGATGACGCATGCCTTCTTCAAAGCTCTTTTGTTCCTTGCAGCCGGCTCCGTCATCATGGGGGTTCATCACAACCAGGATATTCGCTGGATGGGTGGTCTTCGAAAATACATGCCGATCACTTGGATCACTTCATTGTTGGGATCGCTGGCTCTCATTGGAACGCCTTTGTTTTCAGGGTTCTATTCCAAAGACAGCATTATTGAAGCGGTTCATGAAAGTCATTTGCCCGGTGCTGGTTTTGCTTCGTTTGCCGTGCTTGCTGGTGTATTCATCACTGCGTTCTATTCTTTCCGTTTGTACTTTTTAGTATTTCATGGCAAAGAGCGTTTTGATCAAAATCCGGATGCTCATCATGACAACCATCATGATCACCACAACGAACATCATAAGCCGCATGAATCACCGTGGGTTGTCACTGTTCCCTTGATCCTGCTTGCGATTCCTTCAGTTGTAATTGGTTTCTTCACCATTGAGCCCATGCTATTTGGCTCATTTTTCAAGGATGCCATCTTCATCAATGGAGAAAAACATGCCGTGATGGAAGAACTGGCTCATGCATTTCATGGCCCGTTACAAATGGCCATACATGCACTGACGACTGCACCGTTCTTGCTCGCATTGGCTGGTGTGGTTACTTCGTATTACATGTACATGGTCAATCCGGCTTTGCCGGCGGCCATCAAGGCGCGTTTTGAACCGATTTATACCTTGCTTGAAAATAAATATTACATGGACTGGATTAATGAAAACATCCTGGCCCGTGGTGCGCGCGCATTAGGGAATGGTCTGTGGAAGTGGGGTGATCAATTCTTGATTGATGGCACCCTGGTCAACGGCTCTTGGAAAGTTGTCGCCTGGGGATCCGGCGTGGTTCGTAAAGTGCAGTCAGGTTATCTGTACCACTACGCACTGGCCATGATTTTGGGTGTTTTTGTGCTGATGACGTATTTCGTCTGGCTCAAGTAGGAGAATAAGAAAAATGGGTTTGTTGAGCCTGGCTATTTGGACGCCAATTATTTTTGGCGTCGTCCTGCTGGCACTTGGTCGAGATGATCAGGCGCGTTCCGTTCGTTGGGTTGCACTGATCGGGGCCGTTGTCAGTTTTCTTGTCACCTTGCCTTTGTATGCCGGATTTAAACTTGGCACGGCTGCCATGCAGTTTGTCGAGAAGGCCCCGTGGATTGAACGTTTCAATGTGAACTATCACTTGGGCGTAGACGGTATTTCAGTTTGGTTTGTACTGTTGACGGCCTTCATTAATGTGGTGGTCGTGATTGCCGGATGGGAAGCCATTACCCGTCGCGTCAATCAATACATGGGCGCCTTTCTGATTTTGAGCGGTTTGATGATCGGCGTGTTTTGTGCGCTGGATGGCATGCTGTTCTACGTATTCTTTGAGGCGACACTGATTCCGATGTACTTGATCATTGGTATTTGGGGTGGTCCGAACAAAATCTACGCCGCTTTCAAATTTTTCTTATACACCTTGCTCGGTTCGCTTTTAATGCTGATCGCGCTAATCTACTTGTATATCCAGTCAGGTGGTAGTTTTGATCTGGCCTTGTGGCACAAGTTGCCGTTGAGCAGCACTGCACAAACATTTCTTTTCTTTGCGTTCCTGGCCGCCTTTGCAGTGAAGGTCCCGATGTGGCCTGTACACACTTGGTTACCTGATGTCCACGTTGAGGCTCCAACTGGTGGTTCAGCCGTACTGGCTGCCATCATGCTCAAGCTGGGTGCTTACGGATTTTTACGCTTTTCCATGCCTATTGCCCCGGACGCTGCGCGAGAGTGGGCGTGGTTGATGATCGCTTTATCGCTGATTGCTGTGATCTACGTCGGACTGGTGGCCATGGTCCAGAAAGATATGAAAAAACTGGTGGCTTATTCCTCTGTCGCGCATATGGGTTTTGTGACACTTGGTTTCTTTATCTTTAATGATCTGGGCGTGTCAGGTGGTCTGGTGCAAATGATTGCGCACGGATTCGTGTCTGCGGCCATGTTTCTGTCGATTGGGGTTTTGTATGACCGCGTTCATTCGCGTGAGATTGCCAGTTACGGTGGTGTTGTTAACACCATGCCCAAGTTCACCGCTTTTGCCTTGTTGTTTGCCATGGCTAATTGTGGTTTGCCAGGTACAGCCGGCTTTGTGGGTGAGTGGATGGTGATTCTGGGGGCCGTGAAATCCAATTTCTGGCTCGGTTTTGGTGCCGCCAGTGCCTTGATTTTTGGCGCTGCCTATACCTTGTGGATGTTCAAGCGGGTTTACTTGGGCCCGGTTGCCAATCATCACGTCAAAGCCTTGCTGGATATCAATGGCCGTGAGTTTTTGATGCTGGCCCTGCTTGCTATCGCAACCTTGTACATGGGCATTTATCCAAAGCCATTTACCGATGTGATGGATACATCTGTAGCTGAATTGCTCAAACACGTAGCACTGTCCAAGCTGAATTGATCAGTCTGAATTGACCGAATTGAATGAAGAGATGAAACATGATCGATAAACTCAGTTGGATCTCGGTTTACCCCGAAATCATCCTGCTCATCATGGCTTGCGTTATCGCGCTGGCCGACCTTGGTGTGAAGAGCCCACGCCGGACGACGACTTATTTGCTGACCATGCTGACATTGGCTGTCGTGGCAGCCCTGCAGGCAGCCTACGCAACCGGTGGCGTGACGTTATACGGTTTCGGCAACATGGTGGTCAGTGACCCCATGGGGAATTGGTTGAAGTTTTTCGCCACGATCGCCGTTATGGTGACACTAGTCTATGGACGGCCTTATGCCGCAGACCGCGACATGTTGCGCGGAGGCGAGCTATTCAGCATGAGCCTATTGGCGCTGTTGGGTATGTTTGTGATGATCTCGGGTAATAATTTTCTCGTGATCTACTTGGGACTTGAGTTGCTTACCCTGTCCAGCTATGCACTGGTAGCTTTGCGCCGCGACAATGCAACGGCTACAGAAGCCGCGATGAAGTATTTTGTGCTCGGTGCATTAGCCTCGGGTTTCCTGCTGTATGGTATGTCGATGATGTACGGTGCAACCGGCTCACTGGATGTGAATACCGTATTCAAAGCGATCAATTCAGGACAAATTAAACATCAGGTACTGGTATTCGGTCTGGTATTCATTGTGGCGGGTTTGGCTTTCAAGCTCGGTGTCGTGCCTTTTCACATGTGGATCCCCGACGTTTACCAAGGTGCGCCTACTGCAGTCACGCTGCTCATTGGCGGTGCGCCTAAACTGGCCGCTTTCGCTATTTTTATACGCCTGCTGGTGGAAGGTATGTTGCCGCTGGCAATCGATTGGCAGCAAATGTTGATGGTGCTGTCGATTGGATCGTTACTCATTGGTAACCTTGCCGCTATTGCTCAGACCAATCTCAAGCGCATGCTGGCGTTCTCAACTATTTCTCAAATGGGCTTTGTGTTGTTGGGCCTGATGTCTGGTGTCATCAATGGCAACATTAATTCTGCAGCCAATGCCTACAGTTCATCCATGTTCTACGTCATCACCTATGTGTTGACGACGCTGGCAAGTTTTGGTGTCATTCTTTTGCTGGCACGTGATGGCTTTGAGAGTGAAGAAATTTCTGATTTCGCCGGGCTGAATGAACGTAGCCCACTCTATGCAGCAGTCATGGCCATCTGTCTTTTTTCGTTGGCAGGCATTCCACCCATGGTCGGTTTTTACGCCAAGCTTTCTGTTTTGCAGGCACTGATCGCTTCAGGTCAGCCTTTGCATATCGGACTAGCCGTCTTTGCGGTGATGATGTCGTTGATTGGTGCGTTTTATTACCTGCGTGTTGTCAAGGTCATGTATTTTGATCAACCCATCACGGCCAGCACGGTGTCTGCTCCCTTTGATGTTCGTGCCGTACTGTCAGTGAATGGCGCCTTGGTGTTGATTCTTGGTTTGGTGCCTGGTGGTTTGATGACTCTATGCGCTAATGCCATCGTACAGATGCTGGGCACCTGATAGTTTGAGTTTGGTTTCTTCATCGGTACAAGTTCCAGATTTTTCGTTTGATTTTCGATATTGACCGAATTGGAAGCTGGTAGCCACCGTGGATGATCGTCACCTGATCGAGGAGCAGCTCACGAGCGTTGAGCTGCTCAAGGGGGATTTTTTACACGCGTTTCGCGATACGGTCAAGCTGCCTGATGGCGAGACCGCAGTTCGTGAGTATGTTGTACATCCCGGCGCGGTCATGATTGTTCCTTTGATCGAGGATGCTTCGGGCGCCATACGGGTAGTACTTGAGCGCCAATTTCGCTACCCGGTCGCCCAGGTAATGATTGAGTTTCCCGCTGGCAAACTTGATCCCGGTGAAAATATTTTCCATTGTGCCCAACGTGAACTGCTGGAAGAAACCGGTTACACCGCAACCGAATGGGCGCGGGCAGGGGTATTGCATCCAGTCATTTCCTACTCTACCGAGTTCATTGACATCTGGTTTGCCCGTGGCTTGACCCCGGGTCCTCAGCGGTTGGATCAAGGCGAGTTTCTCGAGGTTTTCACGGCCACTCCGACAGAGTTGTTGCAATGGTGTCGTGATGGTCAGATAACAGATGGCAAAACCCTGACGGCAGCGTTATGGCTGCAAAACGTCATGTCAGGCGCCTGGACCTTGAATTGGCAAGCTGCTTAGCTACAGACACCGCGCGATAATGCCGCCATGAAAGTTCTGGATCTTCAGTGTGACCATCAGCATGTATTTGAAGGCTGGTTTGCGTCGGAAGACGATTTTTTGAATCAGCGTGAGCGTGGTCTGGTCGAGTGTCCCGTATGCGGCGACGCGTCAATTACCAAGAAATTGAGTGCGCCACGGCTGAACTTGGGGGGTGTTCAAAGCGAGGCGTCAATCGCCCCTGCCGTTTCTGGCGCCGTCCTGCCCGCGTCGTCCTTGCAAGCGGCCTGGATGGCGGTTGCTCGCCGCATCTTGTCCACAACTGAGGATGTCGGAAATGGTTTTGCAGAAGAAGCCCGCAAAATCCATTACGGGGAAATCAAGGAGCATGGTATTCGCGGCCAGGCCTCTCGAGAAGAGACCGAGTCGCTCCTCGAAGAGGGCATCGCCGTGATGCCCTTTCCTCTGCCAGAATCCCTGAAAGGACCGCTTCAGTAAGCGATTTTTATGGGTACAGACCGCGCAACTCGCGCGCATGCAGAATTCGCTTGCACGCCACAATGAAGGTTGCTGTGCGCAAGGTCACCTTGTTATCCTGGGCCACTTCCCAGACGCCCGCAAACGCTTCTTTCATGATTCGCACCAGACGTGCATTGATTTCGTCTTCACTCCAGAAGAAGCTGGAGAAGTCTTGTACCCACTCAAAATAGCTTACCGTGACGCCACCTGCATTGGCAATGACATCCGGTAGCACCAGAATATTGCGATCCGCCAGGATGTCATCGGCGGCTGGTGTCGTCGGTCCATTGGCCCCTTCAATGACCATGCGTGCCTTGATGCGGCCTGCGTTGTGCTCGGTAATCTGCTGCTCCAGTGCGGCAGGAATTAGGATCTCGCAATCGACATCCCAAAACGCGTCGTTGGGCAGTACTTCGGCGGAGGCAAACCCAGCGACGGTACCGACAGCCGCCACATGGGCCAGCAGCAAAGGCACATCCAGTCCGGTTTCGCGGTATATCGTGCCGCCATGGTCTTGCACCGCTACCACGCGCGCGCCAGCTTGCGCAAACAACCGGCCCGCGACACCGCCGACGTTGCCAAAGCCCTGTACCGCCACGCGTGCGGTGGCAATGTCCAGGCCAATGTGACGGGCCGCTTCCACACCCACGGTAAAAACGCCCCGGCCTGTGGCATCGCGTCGGCCAAGCGATCCTCCCAGATCAATCGGCTTGCCGGTCACCACGCCGGTGGATGTGGCGCCTTCGTTCATGGAGTAGGTGTCCATCATCCAGGCCATGATCTGTTCATTGGTGTTCACATCAGGCGCCGGGATGTCTTTCGTGGGGCCGATGATGATGCCGATTTCGCTGGTGTAGCGGCGCGTCATGCGTTCCAGTTCGCCATGCGAGAGTGTTTTTGGATCAACCCGAATGCCGCCTTTGGCACCGCCGTAGGGCACGTTGACAGCGGCGTTCTTGATGGACATCCAGGCGGATAGGGCCATCACTTCTGAGAGTGTCACGTCCTGGTGAAACCGCACACCGCCTTTGCCGGGACCGCGTGAGGTGTTGTGTTGCACCCGATAGCCTTCAAAGTGTGCCACTGTGCCGTTGTCGAGCTGGATGGGGACATCCACAATCAGTGCTCGTTTAGGACGCCTGAGCGTTTCGGCCCAACGTGCCAGGGAGCCCAAATAGGGCAGTACACGATCAACCTGTTGCAGGTAAATGCCCCAAGGCCCTAGGTTGTCAGCCTGCAGGTAAGAGGGGATGGACGTATGAGTTGCTGGCGCAGAAGTAGCGACAGGGCGGGTGTGAGCGGATGAGCTGGACACTTGTGACATGAGTAAATACCTCGTGGGATGAATCAAGTCACGGACTGTAGTGCGTCTGTCATCCGCTGTCTAAGGCCATGATTTTCTGCATCTATGCAAAAAATTAATAGATTAACTTCTCTTGGACGGCAAGCTCAAGCGCGCAAATCGACGATGCGCCCTGTGGTTTGCCCCTGCGTGTTGATCACCTGAGTGGCGCTCGCGCTGCTTTTGAGCACGTTGCCGCTGGCAACGCGATTCTCATTGGTGGCGTTGTACAGGCCCACCAGGAAATCCTGGGTTTTTGAGGGCAGCTCTGACTTGCTTGGTTTGAGCTGTGCCTCATAAGTGGTCGACGCTTGCTGGTTGCGTGCGGTCAGGTTGCGCACATTTCCCTGGCTGGCTTGTGCTTCCTGCTCGGCTTGATCCGCTTGCAAACGCAGGGTTTGGGCACGAGCCTCCGCCTGATCTGCTTCGCGTCGGGCCTGGGCCAGTTGATTTCTCCCCAACACGGATTGCAGTGAAGGTGTGGCGCTGTTGGTGGCGGTGATCGCAACCATGGCAATGGTTCCTGATGCTTGGGAAAGATCAGGCGGTGACGTTGAGTAGGCGCCCTGTGGTTTGACCTTGGGTGTTCACCACGGGCTTGGGTTCAGAGGCTTTTTTGGCTTGCGCCTCTTGGATTTGGGCTGTCTGACTTTGTGCTTGCTGCGCTTCCTCGGTCCGTTTGGGGCGCTGTGCAGGCTGGACAGGCGGGGTTTTCACTGAAGAGACATTCATAAAAGACTCCAAAGATTTAGCAACAAAGTCTACTCGTGAAAGACTTCCCTTTCAATGCCTCATTTGCCCCGTGTATTTCCTTGTCTCTCAGACGTTTCAGGTTCAGGCATTGAACTGCAGCGCAGCCAAGCCGGCATAAACACCGCCAGCCGCCACCAGTTCAGCATGCGTTCCTTGTTCCACCAATTGGCCATGGTCCAGCACCACAATCAAGTCGGCCTTTTGCACCGTGGCCAAGCGGTGCGCAATCACCAGCGTGGTTCGGTCGCGCATGGCGGACTCCAGTGCGGCTTGCACCATGCGTTCGCTCTCGGCATCCAGCGCACTGGTGGCTTCGTCGAGCAGCAGCAGTGGCGGGTTTTTCAGCATGGCGCGGGCAATCGCAATGCGCTGGCGCTGGCCACCGCTCAGGCGTACACCGCGCTCGCCCAGAAAAGTGTCATAGCCTTCAGGCAGGGCGCTGATGAAGTCATGGGCAAAGGCGGCCTGTGCTGCGGCCTTGACCTCATCGTCTGTGGCCTCCGGTTTGCCGTAGCGGATGTTTTCCAGCGCGCTGCTGGAAAAAATCACCGCATCTTGCGGCACGATGCCGATGCGTTGTCGCAAATCATGCAGCGCCATGTCGCGCGTCGCCACGCCATCAAGCACGATGCGCCCCGAAGAAGGATCATAAAAACGCAGCAGCAATTGAAACACCGTGCTCTTGCCTGCGCCGCTCGGCCCCACGATCGCGACCGTCTGTCCCGGCTGAACATCCAGTGAAAAATTGCTCAGCGCAGCCTGATTCGGTCGTGACGGGTAATGAAAATTGATTGCTTCAAATTTAATAGCGCTCCCTGCAAGCAGGACGGGGGCTGGAGCCGGATTTGACGGTGATTCAATGGGAGAGCGGCTACCCAGCAGTTCCATCAGCCGTTCGGTCGCGCCAGCGGCGCGCAGCAAGTCGCCATAGACCTCGCCCAGAATCGCAAACGCACTGGCCAAAATGATGACGTACATCACCGTCTGCCCCAAATCACCAGCACTGATGCGCCCGGCCATCACCGCTTGCGTGCCCTGGTACAAGCCCCACAGCAGGGCGGCAGACGTGGCAATGATGATGAACGCCACCAGCACCGAGCGTGCCCGGGTGCGCCGTACTGCGGTCTGAAAAGCGTTGTCGGTGGATGCGTTGAAGCGGGCCGATTCCCGCTCCTCGGCGGTGTAGCTTTGCACCACCGGAATGGCATTAAGCACCTCCGCCGCAATCGCGCTTGAATCGGCGATGCGGTCCTGGCTGGCGCGAGAGAGCTTGCGCACGCGCCGGCCAAACCACAGCGACGGCACCACGATCAGCACCAACACCCCCAGCACCTGAAACATCACATACGGGTTGGTCCAGATCAGCATGCCTAAAGCCCCGATGCCCATCACGGTGTTGCGCAAGCCCATGGAGAGCGATGAGCCGACCACGGTCTGCACCAGCGTGGTGTCGGCGGAGAGGCGCGACAGCACTTCCCCGGTCTGGGTGGTCTCGAAAAACTCAGGGCTTTGCTGCAACACATGGCCATAGACCGCGTTGCGCAAGTCGGCCGTCACCCGTTCACCCAGCCAGCTCACCATGTAAAAGCGGCCCGCTGAAAACAGGCCCAGCGCCACGGCTACCGCAAAGAGGGCGACAAAGTGCTCTCGCAGTGCCATCACCTGGGTGCCTTTGTCGCTCTGCACCAGACCGCCGTCAATCAGGTAGCGCAGGGCGACAGGGAAAGCCAGTGTGGCCACGGCGGCCAGCACCAGGAAAATCAGTGCCAGCCCGATGCGGCCACGATAAGGCCAAAGAAAAGGCCGTAAACCGGAGAGTGAGCGTGGCGATGCATTGGCGGGAGTGGATGTTGTCATTGGCGAAACAGGGGGTGTGCAGTTGAACGTATTTTTCCATGCTACCCGCAAAGCATGAACAGACCCGCACCACCGTTTTTGCGGCGCATGGCACAACGACTGACGGCCGCATAATGCCCCGGGTAAGCGCCATCTCAAACAGAGACAAGTTCAAGGGATTTCCTCCAAGCCGACAACAATCGACCCGCCATCGCATGGCCCGACTTATTTCAAATGACTTGCATGTCGTCAACCATTTAATCGCTCATGTTCTCCCTTATTCCTGAAACCACCCTACACCCTATCGAGCGTCGCGCTATTGCGGCCTTTTGTACGCTGGCAGAGACAAGCGAAGGGTCGGTTGTCATTGATCGTGCAGGTTACATCACCTGGATCAGTTCGCGATACCGGGTCCTGCTGGGGCTGGACGCCGACCTCGCTGTGGTGGGCAAACCCGTGGAAGAAATCCTCCCCGAGAGCCGATTGCAGGAGGTGATGGAAACAGGCCGCCCCCAAGTCCTTGATTTGATGCCATTTGGCGAACAGAACTTCGTGGTTTGCCGCGTGCCGCTCTATAACGAACATGGTGAAGTGGATGGTGCAGCAGGCTTTATTTTTTATGATCGCCTGGAGTATCTGCGCCCGCTCATGAAAAAGTTTCATTTGCTTGAAAAGCATCTGACCCACACACGAGCCGCATTGGCACATGAGCGCAAGGCGCGTTATCGCCTCTCCAACTTCATTGGCGTCAGCCAGACCGTCCGCGACGTGAAGGACCGCGCGCGCCAATTTGCCTCCCGCGAGGGCTCCGTCCTTATCCTTGGAGAAACTGGCGTTGGCAAGGAGCTTCTTGCGCATGCGCTGCACAATGCATCCCGTCGCGCCAGTGGCCCTTTTGTCGCCATCAACATGGCGGCTGTTCCCGAAACCTTGATGGAGTCGGAATTTTTTGGCGTCGTACCCGGTGCATTTACCGGCGCGGACCGCAAGGCCCGGCCCGGCAAATTCGAACTGGCGGATGGTGGAACGCTGTTCCTGGACGAAATCGGCGACATGCCGCTGACGATCCAGTCCAAATTTCTGAGAGTGCTGCAAGAAGGCGAATATGAAGCCCTGGGCTCCAACCAGATCAAATCGGTGGATGTCCGCATCGTTGCCGCGACCAGTCAAAACCTGGAAGCCAAAATCAAGAACGGAAGTTTCCGCAGCGATCTTTTTTACCGTCTCAATGTACTTCCGCTGCGCCTTGCGCCGCTGCGCGCGCGTCTGGAGGACATTGATCCGCTCTGCGAGCAAATGCTGGAGGACTTGACCTACCCGGATGATGGCGGTGCCTGGCTGTTAACCGATGGCGCCCTTGCCACGCTCAAAAAACACGACTGGCCGGGCAATGTCCGGGAATTGCGCAATGTGCTCGAACGCACCACCGCTTTGGCCTGTGGTCCGGTGATCGAAGCGAGTCAGATCGAAGAAGCGTTGAGTGAAACCGCTTCGGTCTCGCCTCAGTCAGAAACGCCAGATGGAGATGCCGTTCAAACGCTGGCGCAAACCCTTGACAAGGCTGAGCGTTTGGCGATCGAGCGTGCCATGCGCGCGGCTGGCGGGTCCAAAGTTCAAGCCGCGGCCTTACTCGGCATTTCTCGTTCGCAGTTGTATGAGAAGCTGAAGCGTCAGACAACCTAGGGTAAACCCTTATGCTTTTATCTTGATTGCCGGATTGCTTGTTCGGTTATCTGGATGCCCTGTTTTCCCTCTTAAAACTCTATAAGAGAAGTGTGTTTTTGTGGATGCCGTCCGAATGGCCGGACTGGTAAAAAGCGAAATTTTCTTTGTAAGCGACTGATTCATAAAGCATTCTTCTTTCGGCCAATCTTGGCATGAAGTCTGCTCAAGTTGAGCTTGATCAATTAACAAGAGGAGAATGCATCATGAGTTCAAGGCGAACAGCCCTTTTCATAATTCAAGGCACTAATTTAAGGCTAAAGGCCATTGCCCTTCGTCCTATGGGGATAAGCGTGGTTTCAGTAAGTGCAGTCAACGCAATGGCAGGAACGAAAAAATGAGCTTAATAATTATTCTGGCCTCGCTTGCGCTGCTGATGTTCGTCGCGTACCGGGGCTTCAGCGTCATCCTTTTCGCACCCGTCTGTGCCTTGCTGGCCGTGCTGTTCACCGACCCCTCCCTGGTTCCGCCGATGTTCAGCGGCATCTTCATGGAAAAGATGGTCGGTTTTGTGAAGCTTTATTTCCCGGTGTTCCTGCTGGGCGCCGTGTTCGGGAAAATGATCGAGATTTCGGGTTTTTCCAAGTCGATCGTTTCTTCCGTCATCAAGCTGGTGGGCCGGGAACGCTCCATCCTCTCCATCGTGCTGGTGTGCGCGATCCTGACATATGGCGGCGTTTCGCTGTTTGTCGTGGTGTTTGCCGTTTATCCGTTTGCCGCTGAAATGTTCAAGCAAAGCGATATCCCCAAGCGCTTGATCCCCGGCACCATCGCCCTGGGTGCGTTTACCTTCACCATGGACTCGCTCCCCGGAACGCCCCAGATCCAGAACATTATTCCGACCACATTTTTCAAGACCGACACCTGGGCCGCTCCGTGGCTGGGCGTGATCGGCTCCATCGTCATTTTGACGGCTGGTCTGGCCTACTTGGGCTGGCGCCGGCGCGTTGCTGCCGCTGCGGGCGAAGGCTATGGCACCGGTCATTCCAATGAGCCGGAACCCTTCGCAGAAGAAAAATTGCCCAGCTTCTGGCTGGCCTTGACGCCCCTGGTTTTGGTCGGCGTGATGAACAAGGTGTTTACGGTACTCATTCCTCAGTTTTACGGCGCCAGCCACTCGGCTACGGTGGTGGGCATGGCCAAACCGCTGGTGACGGATGTGAGCAAGATTGCTGCCATCTGGGCGGTGGAAGCGGCCCTGTTCCTGGGCATCATGACCGTGCTCCTGTTTGCGTTCAAGCAGGTCAAGGCCAAATTCACCGAAGGCTCCAAGGCCGCTGTGGCTGGGTCGCTGCTGGCTTCGATGAACACTGCAACCGAGTACGGCTTTGGCGCCATCATTGCCGCGTTGCCGGGTTTCACCGTCATTGCCGACGCCTTGAAGATGATCCCCAATCCGCTGATCAACGAAGCCATCACGGTCACGGCACTGGCCGGCGTGACCGGTTCGGCCTCGGGCGGTATGAGCATTGCGCTCGCTGCGATGTCTGAAACCTTCATCAATGCCGCCAATGCCGCGCACATCCCGCTTGAAGTCTTCCACCGCGTGGCCTCCATGGCCAGCGGCGGCATGGACACCTTGCCGCATAACGGCGCGGTGATCACGCTTCTGGCTGTTACCGGGCTCACGCACAAAACCTCCTACAAAGACATTTTTGCCGTGACGCTCATCAAGACGGCAGCGGTGTTTGTCGTGATCGCCGTCTATTACCTGACCGGCATTTACTAAGCACTCCCCCGGTCTGATTCATGCCCAGAGCCATCCCGCTCTGGGCCGCGTGATCAGTTACCCCGGAAATCGGCCTGCCGCTTGGCCGATATGCCGCCTCTTCAAGGCGGCAGAACTCCCCACACACTCTCTCTCTCTCTTCCTATCTGACGCGCCTGGCTAAAAAGCGGGCAGCCGTCTCCTGGCATGCCATCGCCAAAGAATACGCGAATCAATGCCTGATCAAACAAAGCCTTGACATTAATTGTCTAGGCAATTAATATTTTGACTTATGACATCTTTCACCAAAAAAGCGGGTTCCAGCCCCCCGTCCGAAGAATCAGGCTGTGGAGCCGTCAAGTTTTATTGCGCCGAGGGTTATGTCCCGGAGTCGGGGTTTGGCTACCTGATACGGCGCGTGATGCTGACCATGGCGCAGGAAATCGAGCGTCAGCTCGAATCCAGTGATCTGACCAACGCCCAATGGGTGCCGCTGTTCAAGCTGTTTTTGGGCAAAGCCTCCACCGTGGCCGAGCTGGCGCGTGAATGCCACCTGGACGCCGGTGCCATGACCCGTTTGCTGGACCGGCTCGAAGCCAAAGGCCTGTGCCGCCGGGTGCGCTCGGTGGCGGACCGGCGTGTCGTCAACATTGAGTTGACCGACGCAGGGCGTGCCTCGGCTGAACGCATTCCTGCCGTACTCAGCCGCGTGCAAAACGCCCATCTCGCCGGCTTTTCGGTCGAAGAGTTTGAATCCCTGAAGGGCTTTTTAAATCGCATTCTGGACAACGCCCAGGTCCAGTCCCAAACCCCGCTCATCCCAGGAGGCCCGCATGAGGCTTGATCATCCGAGTCGGGGCATTCGCTCCCGCCTATCCCAATCCGCCTTGCTCATCGCCGTCGCCTTTGGCTTGTCTGCTTGCGCCGGCACGAACGGCATCCAGCCCCAAGCCAAGTTGCGAGACGCCTCTTCGCTGAACCTGCCTGCCGACCCAACTGCCATCCCCGAGATGGAAGCTCAGTGGTGGCGCGCGTTTGGCGACGAACAACTCAACAGCCTGGTTGAACAGGCTTTGGCCGCCAACCCCAGCCTCAAAATTGCGCAGACCCGATTGGCCCGTGCGCAAGCAGGAATTGACGTGACAGCGGCTGCAACCGGCCCGCAACTCAATGCGTCCGTGGAGGCAACCCGTCAACTTTTTACCGGCAAGGGCATGATCCCGCCGCCCTATGGTGGCACCATCCTTGAAAGCGGCACCGCGCAACTCTCGGGCAGTTGGGAGCTGGACTTTTTTGGCAAAAACCGCGCCGCCCTCGATGCCGCTTTGGGCAGCACCCGTGCCGCCCAGGCCGATGCCGAGGCGGCCCGCATGCTGCTGGCCAGCAACGTGGCGCGCAGCTACTTCTCGCTGGTGCGCCTGAATGAACAACTGGGGGTGGCGAACCGTCTGCTGGCCCAGCGCGAGCAGACTTTGCGCCTGGTGCGGGACCGCGTCAATGCCGGTTTGGACACCCGCCTGGAATTGCTGCAGGGCGAAGGCGGCCTGCCCGAGGCGCGGCTGCAGATCGAAACCGTGCAGGAACAACTGGCACTGACCAAAAACGGCCTCAGTGCCCTGATTGGAGAGCCAAATAGACCTCTAGCCCTTGTATTACCTGCTCAGTCAGCTATCAAAAACATAGTAACTTCTACGGTGCTGCCTTCGGACTTGCTGGGCCGCCGGCCTGATATCGCCGCCGCCCGCTGGCGGGTGGAAGCTGCGACGCAAGAGGTCGGCAACGCCAAGTCCCAGTTTTACCCCAACATCAATCTGGTCGCGTTTGCCGGCTTCTCCAGCATCGGCCTGGACCAGTTGTTCGATGCGGGCAGCCGGCAGTGGGGCGTGGGCCCGGCGCTGCGACTGCCGCTGTTCGACGGTGGCCGGCTGCGTGCCAATTTGCGTGGCAAAACAGCGGACCTGGACGCCGCCATCGAGAGCTACAACGCCGCCGTGATCGATGCCGTGCGTGACGTCGCCGACCAACTGGCCTCGACGCAGTCCATCGCGCGCCAGCAAACCGAGCAGCGCGCCGCCCTGGCTTCGGCGGAACACGCGCATGACATTGCCGTGCAGCGGTATGACGCCGGGCTGGTCAACTTCCTCAGTGTCCTGAATGCAGAAACCTCGGTGCTCAACCAGCGCCGCCAGGCGGTTGACCTGAGCGCCCGCGCCCTCGACACCCAGGTGGCGCTGATGCGTGCCTTGGGCGGCGGCTACCGCGCCGACCTGCCTGCCAGCATCGCCCAAAAATAAATAACAACCTATTCGAGTCTTCACACCATGAACGCACCTCAAACGCCTACTTCTGCAGCCCCTGTTGCCAGCAACCCCACCCGCAAAAAAGCCCTGATCACGCTCGCCAGCATCGTCGTCATCGCCGGTCTCGGCTGGACCGCCTATGAATGGCTGGTCGCCAGCCACTACGAGTCCACCGACAACGCCTATGTGCAGGGCAATGTGATCCAGATCACCCCGCAAATCGGCGGCACCGTCATGGCCATCTTGGCCGATGACACCGATTACGTCAAAGCCGGCCAGCCGCTGGTCAAGCTCGACCCGGCCGATGCCAAAGTCGCGCTCGATCAGGCCGAGGCCAACCTGGCGCAAGCGGTGCGGCAAGTGCGCACGCTGTATGCCAACAACGGTAGCCTGAGCGCCCAAATCACCCTGCGCGAGTCGGAGGTGAGCAAGGCGCAAACCGAGATCGCCCGCGCCACCGATGACCTGAATCGCCGCCAGTCGCTGGTTGGCAATGGCGCTGTGTCCAAGGAAGAACTCAACCACGCGCAAACCCAACTGGCGAACGGCAAGAGCGCGCTGGCGTCGGCGCTGGCAGGCGTTTCGGCGGCCAAAGAGCAACTGATCAGCAACCAGGCCATGACCGACGGCACGGCGATCGACAAACACCCCAGCGTGCAAGCAGCCGCAGCCCGCGTGCGCGAGGCTTACCTGGCGACCCAGCGCGCCGCCTTGCCCGCGCCGGTGGATGGCTACGTGGCGCGTCGCACGGTCCAACTGGGCCAGCGCGTGACGGCGGGCACCCCGCTGATGGCCATCATTCCCCTCAACCAGTTGTGGGTGGATGCCAATTTCAAGGAAGTGCAACTTCGCAACATCCGCATCGGCCAGCCGGTTCATCTGACTGCTGACTTGTACGGCAAAAAGGTCGAATACAAAGGTACCGTCGCCGGTCTGGGCATGGGCACCGGGGCTGCTTTTGCCTTGCTGCCGGCGCAAAACGCCACCGGCAACTGGATCAAGGTGGTGCAGCGCGTGCCCGTGCGCGTGGCGCTGGACGCGGCCCAGGTGGCGCAAAACCCGCTGCGGGTCGGCCTGTCGATGGAAGCCACGGTGGATGTGAGCCAGCAGGACGGCAAGATGCTGGCCGATGGACCCCGGGCCTCGGCGCTGGTTCAAACCGCGGTTTTTGAGTCGCAAGACAAGGGCGCGACCGAAGAAGTGCGCAAAATCGTGGCCGCCAACATGGGCCGCAAATAAGCTGCTCCCCGCATGGCCACCGCATCTCCTTCCATTTCGCTGCCGCCACTGCAGGGCTCGGCCCGCTTGTGGGGCACCATTGCCTTGTCCCTGGCCACGTTCATGAACGTGCTGGACTCCTCGATTGCCAACGTGTCGCTGCCGGCGATTGCCGGCGACCTCGGCGTCAGCGCCAACCAGGGTACCTGGGTCATCACCAGCTTTGGCGTCGCCAATGCCATTGCCCTGCCGCTGACCGGCTGGCTGTCGCAGCGCTTCGGGCAGGTTCGCCTGTTCGTCACCAGCGTGCTGTTGTTCGTGCTGGCCTCCTGGCTGTGCGGCCTGGCGCCCAACATGACCACGCTGATTATTTTTCGGGCGCTGCAGGGCTTTGTCGCCGGGCCCATGATTCCGCTGTCGCAAGGCTTGCTGCTGTCGAGTTATCCGCCGGCGCTGGCCGGACTGGCGATGGCCTTGTGGGCCATGACCACGCTGGTCGCCCCGGTGCTGGGGCCGCTCTTGGGCGGCTGGATCACCGACAACATTTACTGGTCGTGGATTTTCTACATCAACATTCCGATCGGTCTGCTGTCGGCCTTCATGGTCTGGACGATTTACCACAAGCGCGAAAGCGTGACGCACAAACTGCCCATCGATGGCGTCGGCCTGGGCTTGCTGGTGCTGTGGGTGGGGGCCTTGCAGATCATGCTGGACAAAGGCAAGGAGCTGGACTGGTTTCACTCGCCCGAGGTCGTTGGCCTGGGCATCGTCGCGCTGGTAGGCTTTGCCTTCTTTATGGCCTGGGAGCTGACCGAAGAGCATCCCGTGGTGGATCTGCGCCTGTTCAAACGGCGTAACTTCTGGGCGGGCACGGTGGCCATTTCGGTCGGCTATGGCCTGTTCTTTGGCAATGTGGTGCTCTTGCCCCTGTGGCTACAGCAGTACATGGGCTACCCGTCCACCGATGCAGGCATGTTGCTGGCGCCGGTGGGGCTGTTCGCCATCATTTTGTCGCCGCTGGTGGGTAAAAACGTCAGCAAGGTGGACCCGCGCTGGCTGGCCAGTTTTGCCTTCGTGGTGTTTTCCGTGGTGCTGATCATGCGTTCGCATTTCAACACCCAGGCCGACTTCGGAACCATGATGTTGCCGACGCTGGTGCAAGGCATTGCCATGGCGTTTTTCTTCATCCCGCTGTCCGTCATCGTGCTCTCGGGCATCACCCCCGACAAAATCCCGGCGGCCTCGGGCTTGTCCAGTTTTGTGCGCATTGTGGCGGGCTCGTTCGGCACCTCGATTGCCACCACCGTGTGGCAAGACCGCGCTGCCATGCACCACGCCCAGTTGGCCGAATCGGTCAGCCAGGGCAATTTTGCCGCGACCCAAGTGCTGGGCGGATTGGGCAGCGCAGGCCTGTCGCCCGAGCAGGCACTGGCGCAGGTGAACCGGCTGGTGGACCTGCAGGCCTACACGCTGGCGGTCAACGATGTGTTCTACGCCTCGGCCCTGATCTTTCTGCTGCTTATTCCCGTGGTGTGGCTGTCACAGCCCAAGCGCGCAGGGGCTGGCAGTGCCGATGCGGCGGCTGGGGCGCATTGAGCGTACGTCTCCGTATTGATCAAAGACCGGCCCCTGTCATGCCCCGGTCACACGGCTCGCACAAGATAGCCAAGGTTCCCCCTTTGCTATCAATTGCAGCCGGCCACGCAGGTCCGGCCTCTACGGACGGAGTGTTTATTCATGGTGCATGCAGGTTCTTTTTCACGCCGGATTCTGGGCGTTTTGGCGATTGTTCTGGTCGTGGCGCTCCTGGGGTCCACGATTGGCTACTGGTCTTTGCAGCGGGTCTCCAACGAGACCGGGCGCATGGTCGATGACACCATGGCCACCGAGCGCCTGGCGGGGGATTTGCAGCGCCACCTCACGCTCAATGTGGCCCGCTCCAAGGCCTTTGCCTTGAGTTCGGAACCCCAGGTCGCGGACGTGCTGATGCCCGAGATCAACCAGACCTCGGCGGTGGTGGATGAGCTGCTGAAAAAACTGGCCGGCCGGCTGGTCACGCCCGAAGACCAGGCGATTCTGGGTCGCATGACACAGGCCAATCTTGAATTTCTGAAAGCCCGCGAGGAACTGACGGTCGCCCGCGACGGCGGCCTGACGGCGAATATCGAAAAAGTCTATGCCAGCCGTTTCACACCTGCGGCGCAGGCCTTGCTGGAGGCGGTCAACCGCTTGAGCGAGGCCCAGCGCGCCAAGATCGATGCGTCGGTGCTGGGCATCAGCGAGTTGAGTCTGTCGGCACGCTGGGGTTTGATCCTGTTCAGCCTGTGTGCGTCCCTGCTGGGGGGCGTGTTGTCCATGTGGTTGGTGCGCGTGGTGACCCGGCCGATTCAGCAGGCCGTGAACACGGCCAACCGGGTGGCGGCGCTGGACTTGTCCGAGCGCATCGAAGGGCATGATCGCGACGAGGGCGGACGCCTGCTGGCGGCCTTGAGCCTGATGCAGTCGTCTTTGCACAGCTTGGTGGCCGAAGTGCAGGGGGCCAGCCACAGTGTGGCCGAGGGCGCCACGCAAATCGCAGCAGGCAATCTCGACTTCTCCAGCCGGACCGAACTGACAGCCTCTTTTTTGCAGCAGACGGCAGCCTCTGTCGAGGAAATTACCGCCACCATGCACAACTCGATGGAGGCGGCCCTGCGGGGCGAAAGCCTGGCCAAATCAGCCGCCACGGAGGCCGCCAGCGGCAGTGCGGTGATGTCCGAGGTGATGCAGACCATGAACGACATCAGCGAGTCGTCACGCCAGATTGTGGACATCACGTCGGTCATTGACAGCATCGCCTTCCAGACCAATATCCTGGCGCTGAATGCGGCGGTCGAGGCCGCCCGCGCCGGGGAGCAGGGGCGTGGCTTTGCCGTGGTCGCCGCCGAAGTGCGCACGCTGGCGAACCGGTCCGCCACGGCGGCGCGGCAGATCAAGTCGCTGATCGGGGAGTCCGTGAGCAAAGTGCAGTTGGGCACCGCCAAGGTCAGCCAGGCGCGCGACACCATGAGCAGCATCGTCAATTCGGTGGAGCGCGTGTCGCAGGCGATTGGTGAAATCACGGATGGCAGCCGCGAGCAAAGCGACAGCATGTCCGGTATCAACCAGGCGGTCAGCCGGCTGGACCAGATGACCCAGCAGAATGCGGCCGTGGTCGAAGAGTCTGCCGCCGCCGCCCAGAGCCTGCAGGATCAGGCCGGTGATTTGCGTGACGTGGCCGGGCGTTTTCGGCTGCCCGGTTTGGCGTCCATGAAGCTCCTTGAAACGAGTCGAAACAAATTACGCCAGCCCCTCGCTCTAGGGGTGTGAGGTAGCCTGGAACGGCTTGCTTTTTCCCGGGTTTGAGCTTTCGCAAAGATCGCCCTTTGCATTCCTCGTACGCTGTTTTCCCCTAACCTAACTGGAGGTGACGCATGAAAACAGGTATACGAATAAAAAGACGCCAAGGCGTTGCGACTGCCGTGCCGATGCCTGACGGGGCCTTGGTGCGCAAGACGGGTGTTGGTGCGGTGAGACGTGTGCAAGTGCTGGCTTTTTTGCTGGGATTCGCGTTTGCCACCACCGGCACCGGCCATGCGCAAAGCACGGAAGAAAAGGCCACGATGCCGATGTCAAGCGCCTCCATGCCCATGACGCGGGACGAGGTCAAAAGAGACCGTGACGAGTTCTTGCGGACGCACCGTTGGGATGAGGAAACCAGTGACTGGGTGCGCAAGGATGGCCGGATGTCGCCCACCGGCACCAAGTCGCGGGCTCAGGTGAAAGCCGAGCGCGATGAGTTTCTTCGCACCAATAAATACGACATCAATAACGATGCCTGGGTGGCGTTGAAAGGGACGCCGCGGGACATGGGTCAGATGTCGCGCGAGGAAGTGAAGATGGAAACGAGGGAGTTCCTGCGCACCCATCGCTGGGATGACGAAGCCGGTAAATGGGTCGAGTACAACAGGGCCCGGATGAAGAGATAGGTGCTGGATTCGTCCCAAGCCCGGGCCGAATCGAAGCACGGTGCGCTCAGGCGCGTTGGTCAGTCAACGCGCGGGCAAAGCCGGTGGCCAGGTCCAGGACTTGTTGCAACGCGTCGGGCGCATCGCACGCCACCACCCGGCGCTGGGGCATGGAGCGCAGCCAGGTGATCTGGCGTTTGGCGAGTTGGCGGGTGGCAAAAATGCCTTTGTCGCGCAACTCCGCCATGGGCCACAGGCCCTCCAGCGCTTCCCAGGCCTGGCGGTAGCCGACGCAACGCATCGAAGGCAGATCGGCATTCAGATCGCCACGCGCGCGCAAGGCTTTGACCTCATCCAGAAAATCAGCCGCCAACATGGCATCAAAGCGTTGCGCAATGCGCTGGTGCAGCCAACTGCGCTCAGCAGGCTCCAGGGAGATCAATAAACTGGTTTTTTGCAATAAATCAGAGTAATTTTGGCCTCTAGCCCCCGTCCCGTCTGCCTGAGTAGCTATCGTTTTTGTAGTGTGAAAGCTGGACAGCGTTTGCCCGGAAACCCGAAATACCTCCAGCGCGCGCTGAATGCGCTGCGAATCAGCCGGGTTCAAGCGTGCCGCTGTCACGGGGTCCACCAGCGCCAGCGCGGCGTGCATGGCGGGCCAGCCTTGTTCTTTGGCCTGGGCTTCGAGTTCGGCGCGAATGGCCGGGTTGGCCTTGGGCATGTCGTCCAGCCCGTCAACCAGCGCCTTGAAATACAGCATGGTGCCGCCCACCAGCAGGGGCAGTTTGCCGCGGGCCGTGATATCGGCAATCAGCGCTTTGGCATCGGCCACAAACTCGGCGGCACTGTACGCCTGCAGCGGGTCGCGGATGTTGATCAGGTGGTGCGGCACGGCAGCCAGCTCGTCCGCCGTGGGTTTGGCGGTGCCAATGTCCATGCCGCGGTAAACCAGAGCCGAGTCCACGCTGATGATTTCGACCTCATGCACCCGGGCGATGGCCAGGGCGGCGGCGGTTTTGCCCGAGGCCGTGGGGCCGGCCAGGGCCAGGTAACGCAAGGACAGTGGCAAGGGCGGTGAGGAAAGGGGGGCAGACATCCGTCTGAGCGTATCAGATCAATGCCGGATGGCCCGCCCAGCGCATAACTTCGGCACTTTGAATCTTCTTTGATGCGCTGAGTTTGATAACTCTCAAGTCACCCCCAGTTAGCTGAGCTGTTGCGCTTGCATGCGCGGCTTGGCTATATACGCAGTTGCCGGGCTCAGTTAAGATTTTGCGGACTCCCTTGGCCCGTCCTCCCTCTTTCTTCTTGAAACATACCCTGAGCGCCTCTTACCGTGACCGTCTTTTTCAAGCCTTCCCGCACAGAGCCTCTTGCCAAAGAGGCAGCGCACAAGCTGCAGATCAGCTACCGTTTGTTTTTTGAGAGAAATCCACTGCCCATGTGGATTTATGACGCACAGACCCTGCGCATGCTGGCGGTCAATGAGGCGGCGCTGGCGCAGTACGGTTACAGCCAGCAGGAGTTTGCCGGCTTGACTTTGCTGGACCTGCACTCTGCGCCGGACATCGCGCAATTGCAGCAAGACCTCCAACAACCGATCATCGATCAGCCTGCCACCCGGCTGTGCTGGCATAAACACTGCACGGGTGCTCTCATTGAAGTCGAATCGCTGACGCAGGATGTCGAGTTTGACGGTCTTCCCGCGCGCATGGAGCGGCTCAAGGACATGACCGAGCAGCGTCGTGCAGAGCAGATCCAGCAGGAGATGGCCCAGCGACTGACGACCATGCTGGAGGGCATCACAGATGCCTTTTTTGCCGTGGACCGCGACTGGCGCTTTACCTATGTGAACACGCGGGCCGAACAGCTATTGAGCCGTCATCGTGATGAGTTGTTGGGGTGCAATGTATGGGAGAAGTTTCCGGACGCGCTGGGGGCTACTTTCCAGGCTGAGTGCCGCCAGGCCATGATTAACGGCAGCTCAGCCAGGTTTGATGCCTACTACGAACCCACCAAGACCTGGCGAAAAGTGCAGATTTACCCTTCAGTGCAAGGCCTGGAGGTGTTCTTCCACGATGTCACCGAAAAACGTGTGCCCGAACAGATGCTGTTTGAGGAGCGCGAGACACTGGCCGCCGTGGTCAACTCGACCAGCAATGCGATCATCAGTGTGGACCAGGACGGGTTGATCAAGATGTTCAACCCGAGTGCCGAGCGAATTTTTGGCCGGTCACGGGAGAGCATGGAAGGCCAAAGCCTGGAGCTGCTGTTGCCTGCGCGGTTCCGTGCGGCGCACCCGCTGCAACGGCACCAATTCATTGGCTCCAAAGTGTCCAGCCGCATGATGGGCTTGAACCGGGTGAAGGGCCTTCATGCCGATGGTCACGAGATTGACCTGGAAGTCACGATCTTTCAGATCATGGTTCAGCAAAAGCATGTGCTGGTTGCCATTTTGAAGGACGTCACCCGGCAGGTGCTGGCGGATGCCGAACTCCGGCAATCACGGGTGCATCTCTCGGAGTTGATGCAAAAGCTCATGACGCAGGAAAAAACGCTGGTGAAGAGTCTGGCGCAGACGCTGCATGACCAACTGGGCCAGACCATGGCCGCCATCCGCATGGCGCACGACACCATCATGGCCCTGCAGAACGACAAAGCGCCCGAAGGCATCCAGCGGATTCAGACGCAAATGGGCAAACTCATCACGCAAGGCATCCGCCAGGTTCGCCAGGTGCTGATTGACTTACGCCCGCCCTTGCTGGATGACCATGGACTGGCTGCAGCGCTCGACAATGAGCTTCGCAACCGCTCCCTGACACTGTCAAAAATCGATATTTCCATCGTCGTCCAGCCTGAAGTTGAACTGATGCGCTGGCCCATCGAGGTGGAGTATGCCGCCTTCATGGTGGCCCGTGAAGCGGTTGAAAATGCCCTGCGTCACTCCAATGCGACCTCGGTTCAAGTCCGTCTGCATGGCGATGCGGGGACAATGCAACTGGAAGTGGTCGACAACGGCGTAGGAATCCTGCCCGATGCCCGGCTGCAATCCGGCCATCTTGGCATTCTCGGGATGCAGGAGCGCGCCCATGCGGTGGGCGCGACTGTCACCCTGGTTCGCAACATTGCGCCTGGAACGGGCGTCACTTTTTCCTGGAAGGCCACTTCATGACCCGGTTGTATCTGGTTGACGACCATCAGATCATGCGCGAAGGCTTGCGCGCGCTCCTTGAGGCCAATGGACACACGGTGGTGGGCGAGTCAGCCGACCCCACGCAAGCGCTGGCGGACTTGCTGCGCTTGCGCCCGGATGTCCTGCTGCTGGACCTTAATCTGGGCGGGCGCTCCGGGTTCGAGTTGCTGGCCGAGATTCAACGGCGCAATCTGCCCACCCGGTGTGTTGTACTGACCATGTCGGCACAGCCGCGCCATGTCGCCGAGGCTTTGCGCATGGGCGTCAACGGCTATGTGCTCAAGGGGTCGCCGGGGAGCGATCTCATGACGGCCATCAACGCCGCGGTGCAGGGCAAAAAGCATCTGGGCGCCGAGGTGGCCGATCTGGCCTTGCAAGTCTTCACACAACCCGCCGACGCCGACCCCCTGAGCACGCTCTCGCCGCGGGAGCGGCAAATCATCACCATGGTGGTCAATGGCTACTCCAGCGCCGAAATTGGCCTGGAACTCCATCTGTCGCCTAAAACTGTGGCCACTTACCGCAGCCGCCTGATGGCCAAGCTGGGGGTGAACGATGTGGCGGGTCTGGTGCGCCTGGCCGTACGCCACAAGCTCATCGATGACGATCAGGGCAGCCGGGGGCGCCGTTCCTCCGATTCCTTGAGTTGATATTGATGACCGCCTACTGGAGGAGTTGAGAACTGCCTACAGACGAAAAACGGCACGGCACATAAAGTTGGTCTTGGGGATTCGTTTAGGCGCCCACCGGGTGCGATATCCATCAAGAAAGCAACTACATATGATGAACGTTCAGACAGTATCGAGTGCTGCCCGCTGGCAGCCAGCAGCCAGCCAGCCGGCTTTGAAGTTGGAAAACGACGATCGTTGGTCGGATTTTCAGGAAATTCTGGATTTATTGCGCTTTGATGGCCAGGTCCATCAAATGAATGACACCAGCATGTTCAGGCGCAAACGCCTCAAGGCAGGCCAGTCTGCCTTGCGCATGGGCCAGCCGTTTGATGGGCTGTATGTGGTTCGGCTCGGTGCGCTTAAAACGTCGATGACCCATGTGGATGGCGCCGAGCATGTGGTTGCTTTCCCCATGAAGGGCGATCTGCTCGGGTTTGATGGCATTTGCAAGAACAAATACTTGAGCGAAGTGGTAGCCCTGACCGATTGCGACCTGATCCGCATCCCTTCAGCCGAGTTATTTTCACCCGGCCGTGGTTGCAACGACATTGAGCGCATGGCCTATTGGGCTATCAGCCGCGAGATCGTTCAGGAACAAACAACCTATGCCCTGACGCACGCGGCCAAGTCCGAAGCGCGGGTGGCGCGGTTTTTGCGGACCCAGTCGGAGCGTTTTGCTGCCATGGGTTATTCGCCAAACCGCTTCACCTTGCCCATGACACGGCGCGACATCGGCAACCATTTGAATGTCACGCTGGAAACGGTCAGCCGTGCTTTTTCTGCGCTCGATAACCTTGGCATCATCTCGGTCGAACGGCGCGAAATCAAGATTCTTTCACTGGATGCGTTGCGCAAATTTGAAAGTTAAGGGTCATGGTTTCAGGCAACGTGGTGGCGTTCCAAAAGCCCGGTCTCAAGTTTGAGAGCATGCTGGTTCCCACCGACGGGTCGGCTCTTTCCATTGCCGCAGCCCTGAAAGCCGTTGAATTTGCCAAGCGTTTGGGCGTCAAGATTGTTGCTTTTCATTCAATACCTGCTTACAGATACCCGGTGTATGTAGGCGGTATTCCTTTTGAGTATCCGTCCGAGGAAGATTACGAAACGCAGTGCTGCGCCATTGCAGACCGCTATCTTGATCTGGTGGTGGACGCGGCTGGTGCCCAGGGCGTTGCCGCGGGCACACGGACCGAATTCAACTCAGGTACGGCACAGTCCATTGTGGAAGCTGCCAAACGGGAGGGTTGCAGCCTGATTTTCATGGGTTCGCACGGTCGTGGCGGCTTGTCCAGCGTCTTTCTGGGGAGTGTCACGATCAAAACGTTAACCCTGGCCCATATCCCGGTGATCGTGGATCGTCCAACGACTGAGGATATTTCAGAAGCGGAAGAATTGATGAGTCAATTTTCCATTGAGCCGTAACCAATCCACCCCATTTATAGCCATACGCCAAGCGTTGAAAGTTGCTGTTGAGTTGTTCGTTGGGATACTGAGAAAGCAAGCGGAGGTTGAGTGAAAAATATAAAAGCGGCGATACACAGCACGCAATGCCCCGGAGTCAGTTGTCGGACTTATGTCGAAAAAGGGATGCCATTGCAGCATCATGGTGAAGGGAGGACCGCATGGATCGACCTCAATTGACCTCGATGGAGGAACCTCTGCGCTACCGTAAAAATCCTTCCTCCATGGGAGAGTTGCGTGAGCTGGCAGAAAAACGTATTTCCGACCACATGGCAAGTGGCAGTACGGCCTTGACCCTGTCCGATGCGCAGCAATTGTTTGAAGAACTGGAAATTCATCAAATTGAGCTGGAGCTGCAAAACGAGTATCTGAATACCACCCGTACGCAGTTGGAGTTGGCACTTAGCCAAAGTACCCTGCTGTATGACTTTTCGCCAGTGGGCATTTTTTCGCTCGACAAGACGGGTGCCATCACCAAGTTGAACCTGTCGGGCGCCAGCTTGCTGGGGGATGAGCGTGTCCGGCTGCTGGGGCGCCGGTTTGGTTTGTATGTGGCGGAGTCGGACCGGTCGGTGTTCAATGCCTTGCTGGAGCAGGCCACCCGCTCTGGAGACGTGCAAAGTGACGAGATCGCGCTGGAGAAAACCGGGTTTCTCACCACCTATGTGCAAATCCGGGTTGCCCGGATGATGGAAGGCTCGGGGTGGCAGATTATCCTGATGGACATCACGGAGCGCCGGCACAATGAAGAGCGTTTGCGGGTCAACGAGGAGCGCTGGAAGTTGGCGCTGGAGGCCGCAGGCGACGGTGTCTGGGACTGGAATGTGCAAACCGGCGAAGTGGTTTTCTCAAAACGATTGGGACAACTATTCGGCTTTGCTGAAAATGAATACGGTCATCACATCGAGGACTGGCATTCCCGCATCCATCCAGAAGACAAACCGGGCGTTACCGCGGCGTTGCAAGCGCACCTGATCGGCAAGACGACCAACTTCATCAGCGAACACCGGGGGCAATGCCGGGACGGGAGCTGGAAATGGGTTCTTTCCCGCGGCACCATCGTCAGTCGTACCCAGGAAAGCAAGGCCTTGCGGATGATTGGCACCCATATCGATATCACGAGCAGAAAACAGATTGAAGTGGCACTGCTTGACTCGATTCGATTCCAGCAGGCCGTGTTTGACTCCCTGTCCGCCCAGATTGCGGTACTGGATCGCCGTGGCACGGTGTTGCAAACCAATGCGGCATGGCGCAAATATGCAACCGAAAACGGGTATGCCCACACGCCCAGCTTTATTGGTAGCAATTACCTGGAAATTCTGGATTGCGTGACTGGCAAAAATCCTGACACGGTGCTGGCCGCGACCGCTGGCATTGCATCCGTCGTGGCGGGTGAGCTGGCCTTTTTCCAGTTACAGCATCCTTTTTACACACCGGCAGACAAGCGCTGGTTCAGCATGAAAGTCACGCCGGTACATGATGTTGATGAACGGGTCGTCGTCAGCCATGAAGATGTCACCAAGCTCAAGGCAGCCGAACTGGCGAGTCTGACACTGGCCAACATTGATGCCTTGACCGGGGCGCTGAGCCGTCGCAATTTCATGAATCTGGCCGAGCAGGAACTGGCGCGCTCATCGCGTTATGAGTTGCCGCTGATGCTGCTGATGCTGGATTTGGACCACTTCAAACTCATCAATGACCGATACGGCCATGCCGGGGGCGATCTGGTGCTTCAAGGGTTTGTGCAGACGGTGGCCAGTGTTTTGCGGGAGTCGGACTTCATTGGCCGCATCGGCGGTGAAGAGTTTGCGGTGTTGTTACCCAACACGACGCTGGAAGGCGGACAGGCGCTGGCACAACGGATCATCGAATGCGTTCGCGCCCACCCGGTCAAGTTGAATGGGGATCACATTGCCTACACCGTCAGTATTGGCGCGGGTTGCCTGTCAACCGAGACTTCGTTTGCCGCCCTGTTGGGACTGGCCGATGCCGCGCTTTACCGGGCCAAAAATGGGGGGCGGGATCGCCTTGAAGTGGGCCCGCAATTGCCACGGTAGCAGGCGTGGCGGCCCTTTGGGCGTTCTCGGAAAAGTATTCCCCTTGAAGGGATGTTGACTCGCCTTATTCCGATGAGGGGCGGCTCAAGCTCAGCTCGTGCAGCAGGGCATCGACTGCTTTTTCGATGCTTTGACGCTTTTCCTGATCGGTTTCAAACTGGTAGTCTTTCAAGGTCAAAGACAAATCGGTGAGGGCATCGCGTAGCTCAAAGAGAGCCGCACTCATCTCTTCAAGAGCACTTTGCGCAGGGGTCTTGAATTCCAGATTTTTCATTGCTCACCTCTTCAAAGAACGTGAAGAAAATATAGCGGCCTACCTGTTTTTATCGTTGACTATTCGCAAGCAGACCCTGGGCGTGCCTATTGGTAAACATCTATTTACAAAGTCCACTTGAAAGGCGTATCGTTCAGGCATGAAAAAGCAACGTTTTTGGCGAGTTGATCTGATCGAGTTGTTCAAACTTTGGTTCAGTGATATTTCCACTTTTTTGATGACCGCCTTGATGTTCCTGGGCCTGTCGATGCCGGTCGTTATTTCTGCGCTGGTTTTGTGGTACTTGATGTCGATCGGCTGGAAAGCTTCGCCGTGAGCAGACCGGCCGACAAGGCCGTGCCGCAAACAATGACGGCGCCGCAGAACACCATCCACAGGGTCACGGACTCATCGAGAAACAGCGCGCCGTAAATCATCGCAAACACCGGCACGACAAAAGTCACCGTCAGCGAGCGGGCCGGTCCGACGTTTTCAATCAACCGAAAGTACAAGACGTAAGCAACCCCCGTGCACAGGATGCCGACCGCCAGCAAGGCCAACCAGGCCGTGCTGCCGGGCATCCGATTCGGCCACAGCCACAAGGTAGGCAGTGCCAGACCCAGGGTGGCGCCCAACTGGCTGCCGGTGGCAGTTACCAGCGCGGGCAGTCCGCTCAGGTAGCGTTTGGTGTAGCTGGCCGAGATGCCGTAGCACAGACAGGCCAGCAAACAGGCCAGCACCGCCCAACCCGTCGCCAGACCGGAGGCATCGGGTTTGAAGCTGGCTTTGTCCCACGCCAACAGCGCCACGCCGACAAAGCCCACGGCCAGACCCAGAATACGCAGGCCGTGTGGCCGGTCCTTGAGCCAGACCCAGGCGATCAGTGCGCCAAACATGGGTGCCGTGGCATTCAGGATGGCGGACAGACCGGTGCTCACGGCCAGCAGCGCGAACGCATAACAGGCGAAGGGAATGCCGGAATTGAGCAGGCCGACGAAAAATATCTTCTTCCAGTGTTGGGCCAGTTGCGGCCCCAGACCGCGCCACAGCATCAAGGGCAGCAGGAACAGCGCCGCAATCGCCACGCGAATGCCGGCTGTGGGCAGGGCGCCGAATTCGACAGCGCCCAGGCGCATGAACAAAAAGGACGACCCCCAGATCGCGGCCAGCAGTAAAAACTCGATGAGCCAGGGGGTTTTGGGAAGAGAGGTATTCAATGGTCGCTTTCGAGTTGCAGCAAGACCGTCTTGCGTTCAAGTCCGCCGGCATAACCCGTCAAGGCGCCGTTCGCGCCTATCACGCGGTGGCAGGGCACGATGATGCTCAAGGGATTGCGCCCCACGGCGGCCCCCACGGCCCGCACGGCCGTGGGTTTGCCGATGAGGCCACTCAGGGCGCCATAGCTGCGGGTGGCCCCGTGCGGGATGTCCAGCAAGGCGCGCCAGACGGCTTGCTGGAACCCGGTGCCCTGATCCAAGTCCAGCGGCAGGTCAAATGTGGTGCGACGCCCGGCAAAGTAGTCGTTCAGTTGGCCAATGGCGCGCTGCAAGACCGGCTCATGGGCGGCCTGCGGCCAGGTTGACGTGTCGGGCTGGTGGCTTTGGCCGGTAAACCACAGACCGACCAGTTTGCCGTTTGAGGCGGCCAGAATGATGCGTCCGAGCGGGCTCTCGAAGCTGGTTTGAACGGTGGAGACGGGGAATTTCATGCGGGGAATGATACGGGTACAGTGTTCATTTCGCTGTCTTTTTCGGGACGCTCCACTTGAGGGCGCGCCTACAATCCCCTAGATAAATCAACAGCCATATTCTTATTGGGGAACCTGATCATGCAATTATCAACTTCCATTTTCAAGGCCTACGATATTCGCGGCATAGTGCCCGCCACCATTGACGAGTCGGTGGCCGAAGCCTTGGGCCGGGCCTTTGGCACGGTGGCGCGCAGCGAGGGCGAAACCTCGGTCGCGGTGGGACGTGATGGCCGGCTGAGCGGCGCTGCCTTGAGCGCTGCGCTGATGCGGGGTCTGGTGGCCGCGGGTGTGCAGGTGATTGATGTTGGCATGGTGACCACGCCCATGCTGTACTTTGCGGCTAACACCTTGTGCACCAGTGGCATTCAGGTCACCGGTAGCCACAACCCCAAGGATTACAACGGTTTCAAGATGGTCATGGGTGGGCGGGCCATTTACGGCGAAGAAATTCAGGCTTTGCACCGCATGATGGCGGGCGAGACCTGGTCGCTGGTGGCGGGCGGCACGGTGCGTGAAGTGAATGTGCTGGAGGCCTACCGCGACCGCATCGTCGGCGACATCAAACTGGCTCGGCCTTTGAAAATTGTGGTCGATTCTGGCAATGGCATCGCCGGTGCCTCGGCCCCAGGAATTTTGCGGGCGATTGGCTGCGAAGTGACCGAGCTTTACAGCGAGGTCGATGGCAACTTTCCCAACCACCATCCCGACCCGAGCAAACCCGAAAATCTGCGCGACCTGATTGCCGCACTGAAGGCTGGCGACGCCGAACTCGGTCTGGCGTTTGACGGCGATGGCGACCGCCTCGGCATCGTCACCCGCGAGGGCAACAACATTTACCCGGACCGCCAGATGATGCTGTTCGCGCAGGACGTGCTCTCGCGCGTGCCGGGCGGCACCATTTTGTTTGACGTCAAATGTTCGCAGCGCCTGGCGCCCGCCATTGAAGCGGCTGGCGGCACGCCCCTGATGTTCAAGACCGGGCATTCGCTGATCAAGGCCAAGATGAAAGAAGTCAACTCGCCGCTGGGTGGCGAGATGAGCGGCCACATCTTCTTCAAGGAGCGCTGGTTTGGCTTTGACGATGGCACCTACGCCGGTTGCCGCCTCCTTGAAATCTTGAGCAAATCACCCGATGCCAATGCCGTCCTGAATGCCTTGCCTACCAGCTTTTCCACGCCCGAGTTGAACGTGAAATGTGCTGAAGGCGAGCCGCATGTGCTGGTGGATCGCCTGATTGCCAGCGCCAAATTCACAGCGCCGGCCGTGGTCTGCACCATTGATGGCCTGCGCGTGGACTGGCCCGATGGTTTTGGGCTGATCCGGGCCTCCAACACCACGCCGGTGCTGGTCATGCGCTTTGAAGGTCACACGCCGGAAGCCTTGCACCGCATTGAGACCGACATGCTGGCCCTGCTGCAGACGGTTAAGCCCGGTGCCGTGGTGGACGAGGCCGCGCATTGAAGATTCTGGTTGTCAAGCTGTCGTCGCTTGGCGATGTGATCCAGACGCTGCCGGTCTTGCACGATATCCAGGCGGCTTTGCCGGGCGCGCAAATTGATTGGGTGGTCGAGGAAGCCTTTGCTGACTTATTGCGCCAAGTGCCCGGTCTGGGGCGCGTCGTGCCCTGCGCCCAGCGGCGCTGGCGCAAAACCCCATTCGCCGCCGACACACGCGCCCAATGGACGCAGTTCTGGGCCGAGTTGCGCTCGGTTGCCTATGACGTGGTGATCGATTTTCAGGGCCTGATCAAGTCGGCCCGGATTGCCCGCGGCGCCCAACTGAGCCCGCAGGGATTCAGCGTGACCTATGGCAACCGCAGCGAGTTGTGCGCTTATGAGTGGCCGGTGCGCTGGCTGCTCAAGCGCACCGTGCCCATGGAGCGGCGTCTCCACGCCGTGTCGCGTTACCGTCTGCTGGCGGCCCGTGCTCTGGGCTACGAGGCCAGCCCGGCGATGCAGCGGGCACCGGTTTATCCGTTTGCACCGTCCCTTAATCAAGAACGCAAGGCGGTGTTTTTTGCCCACGGCACCACGCGTGAAGACAACGAATGGCCTGCGCAGTCCTGGGCCGAGATCGGTCAGCTTTGCATCCAGTCGGGCTTGCAAGTCTGGATTCCGCACGCGAATGAGCGGGAACAGGCGTTTGCCGAAAACCTGCAGCGCACGCTGGGACCGCAAGCCAGCGTGTTGCCGCGCAGCGGCCTGGCGCAGCTTCTGAAGCTGATGGCCGGTTGTTACGGCGTTCTGGGTGTGGACTCCGGCTTGAGCCACATGGCGGTGGCGCTGGATTTGCCGGTGGTGCAAATTTTCAGCCAGCCCCGCGCCTGGCGGGCCGGCCCGGTGGGGCAGGCGCATCAATGTGCGGTAGGTGGCGACCATGTGCCGGCGGTGGACGAAGTCTGGTCGGCCTGGCAGCGCTGTCTGGAGGCCACGCCTCAGGCGGCGCACGCCATGCCCTTTTGTCCATGATTCGTCCTTTCTACAGCCTCGTGATGCGGGCCTTGACGCCCTTGGTGCGCCAGCGGCTGGCCAAGCGGGGGCGTGCGGAGCCGGGGTCTTTGCTGGCCCTCGATGAGCGCTTTGGTCATTACAGCCAGGCGGCGGGTCGGGGCTTTGTCTGGATTCACGCGGTCTCGCTCGGTGAAACGCGCGCCGCCGCTGTGCTGGTGGCGCGCTTGCGCGAGCGTTTGCCCGGGATGCGCCTGCTGCTCACACACGGCACGGCCACGGGGCGTGCCGAAGGCGTCAAACTGCAGCAGCCGGGCGATGTGCAGGTTTGGCAGCCGTGGGACACGCCGGGGGCGGTGGCTCGTTTTCTGGCGCAGTTCAAGCCGCGCATCGGTCTCCTGATGGAAACCGAGATCTGGCCCAACCTGATCGCCGGCTGCCAGCAGGCCGGGGTGCCGCTGGTGCTGGCCAATGCGCGCATGAGCGAAAAATCGCAACGGCAGGCGCAGCGTCTGGCCTGGCTGTCGCGCCCGGCCTTTGGCGCGCTGAGCGCCGTGTGGGCGCAAACCCCGGCCGATGCCGAGCGCCTGACGCAATTGGGGGCACCGGCGCCGGGCGTGTTCGGCAACCTCAAGTTCGATGCCACACCGAATGCGGCGCAGTTGGCCACTGGCCGCTTATGGCGCAGCAGGGCGGGCCGTCCGGTGGTGATGTTCGCCAGCTCGCGGGAGGGTGAAGAACTGGATTTTCTCCAGTTTTTAGAGTCATTTCGGCCTCTAGCCCCCGTCGGTAGTTCACAGGTAGCTATTAATTCAATAGCAAATGAGGTTCAGTGGTTGATCGTGCCCCGGCATCCGCAGCGCTTTGACGAGGTGGCTCGCTTGATCGAAAGCTATGGTTTTGCCGTCTCACGTCGTAGCACCTGGCCGGACGGGCCACCGGCACAGGCATCAACGCCGGCCCGTTCGATCTGGCTGGGCGATTCCTTGGGCGAAATGGTGTTGTATTACGGCCTGAGCGATGTGGCCTTGCTGGGCGGCAGCTTTGAGCCCCTGGGCGGGCAAAACCTGATCGAAGCGGCCATCTGCGCCTGCCCGCTGGTCATGGGGCCGCACACCTTTAATTTTGCCGAAGCCGCTGAACTGGCCGAAAGCGCCGGGGCGGCCCTGCGGGTGGACACTTTGCCGCAGGCAGTTGAGGTGGCGCAGACGCTGGCCAATGATGCCGGCACGCGCGATGCCATGGTCAGCGCCGCTGCGGCCTTTGCCAGCGCCCATCGCGGTGCCGTTGAAAAAACGGTCGCGGCGGTGCTGGCTTTACTTGAGCAGCAAGGCGTTGACGCCTTGTAAGTCGTCGGCCTTGAGCGTGCCGTTGGCCTGGCGCAGCCGCAAGCTCCCCACCAGCACGTCATAACGGGCCCGGGCCAGATCGCGCTTGGTCTGGAACAACTGGCTTTGCGAGTTGAGCACGTCGATGTTGATGCGCACGCCCACTTGGTAGCCCAGTTTGTTGGCATCCAGGGCGCTTTGGCTGGAGGCCTCGGCGGCTTCCAGTGCCTTCACCTGGCCTTGACCCGATTGCACGCCAAAGAACGCGGTGCGGGTGTTTTGCGCGACGCTGCGTTTGGTGCCTTCCAGGTCATTGCGGGCCTTGTCCTCCAGGGCCAGCGTTTCCTTGATGCGGTTCTGGGTGGCGAAACCGGCAAACAGCGGCAGGTTGAACGCCAGTCCGATGGTGCCGAGGTTGGCGCGAGAGCTGCCAGGGGTCAAGTTGCTGCTGCCATCCTGGTTGTTGATAGCGCTGTAGCTGGCGGTCAAATCCAGGGTGGGTTTGTGGCCCGCGACCGCTTTTTTGGTTTCCAGTTGGGCGACGTCCAGTGCGATCTGTGCTTGCTGGATGTTGGGGTGCCCGGCGTCAGATTGTCCAACCCAGGTGGTGACGTCATTGGGTAACAGCGGCGGCAAGGCCAGCGGCTGTGCCAGGGCTTTCGGTTGGGTGCCGGTTTTGCCGACCAACTGATCGAGCGCAATTTGTTTCACGCGCAAGTCGTTTTCAGCCGCGATTTCCTGGGCCACCACCAAGTCATAACGCGCTTGCGCCTCACGGGTATCGGTGATGGTGGAGGTGCCGACTTCAAAGTTGCGTTTGGCCGATGCGAGTTGCTCGGCGACCGCTGCTTTTTGGGCCTTGACAAACGTCAGGCTGTCTTGCGAAGCCAGCACATCAAAGTAGCCTTGGCTGACGCGCACGATCAAATCCTGATCGGCCGCAGTCAGTTGGGCCTGGGCGAGATCGACCTGCTTGATGCCTTGCTTGTAACTGGCCCAGTTACCTGGGCGGTACAGTGGCTGCGAGGCGCTGACCGTGGCGCTTTGCGTGCCATAGGAGAGTTCATTTTTTGTACCGCCCTCGGGCGTGTAGTTCTGATTCGAGCGTGACGCATTCAGTGCCAGATTGGCCGTGGGCAAAATGGCCGCCTTGGCCTGGTCTGCCCGGGCCAGGGTCGCCTCATATTGCGACTTGGCCGACTGATAGCTGGCATCAAAGCCGCGCGCCGACTCGTACAGGTCCACCAGACTTTGTGCCCCCACAGGCAAGGCCAGCGTTGCGCTGACGGCGACAAACAGGGGTAAAAGACGGAACATTTTCATGGTGGACCTTGGAGTAATCTGCAGTTGACGAGGGGCGGGTGCCAGGCTTGCGGGAGGATGACCGTGACCGGTCAATACCTTGGAATACGCGGGTCAAGCTCAAGCGACCAGGCGTTGATGCCGCCCGCAATATTGGCAACGTGGGCAAATCCCCGGGCTTCCAGAAATGAAGCCACCTGCATGCTGCGTCCGCCGTGATGGCAGAGGCAGGCAATCGGCTGCTCGGGGTCCAGTTCGTTCAACCGTGGCGGAATCACACTCATGGGAATGGTCAGCAGCTCAAATCCGTCGGCCTTGATGCTGGCCACTGCCAGCTCGGCGGGTTCGCGCACATCCAGCACCACGGGGGCGCCGTGGGCGCGGGCTGTTTCCAGCCAGGCGGACAATTGGGACGGGCGGATTTGAGAAACCATGGTTTTAAAAGCTGAAGGTGGAAGGTTCTGGGAAATTCAGCAGACGGGGAGCGATGGTGTCCCATGGCTCGCTGGTCTTGAATTCGGCGTCGCCCGTGCGGGTGATCACTGTGGCGCGCATCATCGGCTCATTGCCCACAATGGCCAGCAGACGACCGCCTGTTTTCAGGCCGGCCAGCAGGCTGGGTGGCACTTCCGCCACCGAGCCGCTCAGGATGATGACGTCAAACGGGCCTTCGGCCGGGACGCCTTTGGAACCATCGATCTGACGGACTTCGGCGTTGTGGATGCCGGCTTTTTGCAGATTGGTGCGGGCCATGGCGGCCAGTTCGGGGTTGATCTCCAGCGTGAGCACGCTTTGGGCACGGTGCGCCAGCAAAGCGGCCATGTAGCCGGAACCGGCGCCGATCTCCAGCACTTTTTCGTGTTTTTGAACCGCTGCGTCTTGCAGCATGCGGGCTTCGACGCGGGGGGCCAGCATGAATTGACCCTGTCCCAACGGGATTTGCATGTCCACAAAGGCCAAGGCTTTGTGTGCCAGGGGAATGAAGTCCTCCCGTTTCACGACCGACAACAGGTGCAGCACCTCGGCATCCAAAACGTCCCAGGGACGAATTTGCTGTTCGATCATGTTGAAACGGGCTTGTTCTAAATTCATTTGAGTACTCCAGGGGGTATGGTAACTGATTACGTAAAATTTTACCCGGCGACGCTTTCACCCAGGCTGACAGTTCCCGACAGTGACCAGGTGATGACGGCTTGGCTCATGGGCGCGCCTGGTCTGTGGCCGGGCGAGCGCTCAAACCATACAGCAGGGTTTCAATCTGCACGGCGAGGTACTCTTCAGGCACCAGTTCCACGCCCGCCGTGCAAGGTCCCCAGGAGTGTTTCCACATCGCCAGAAACAGCATGGGCGCCAGCACGATGTGCACGCCATATTTCATGTCGAGGGGACGGAACTCGCCGCGGTCCACGCCGCGCTGCAAGACGCGCCGGATCAGTTCGTTGCCGGGTTGAATTACCTCATCCTGGTAAAACGCCGCCAGATCGGGGAAGTTGCGGGCCTCGCTCATCATGAGCTTGCTGATGCCCGATGCCTTGGTCGAGCCGATTCGTTCCCACCAGGCATGGATGCAGTAGCGCAACATGTCAGCCGTGCTGCCCTGGAAACTCTCGAACTCGTCATTCCATTCTTTGAAACGGCCCGAAATGTTCTCACGCACCACCGCTTTGAACAACTCTTCCTTGCTGCTGAAATAGAGAAAAAGCGTGCCTTTGGACACTCCCGCCAGCTTGGCAACCTCTTCGACGCGGGTGGCGGCAAAGCCTTTTTCCACAAACAGTTCCAGGGCCGCCTCCAGCAACTCGCCGGGGCGCGCGTCCTTGCGGCGCGCGTGTTTGGCGTGCATGGCGGACAGGGTGTTGCAGATGAGTTTGGAAGGGGACATAAATTAATGACTAACGGGTTATTAATGTAGCTTTTGACGGATGGACTGTCAATCCGTGGCGCGCCTGGCAGATTGGAACATTGTGTAAATTTGAGCAAAGAGAGTCTGTCAGCGAGGGCATTCGGTGACGCGTAAGATGTGCCAAGCGTATGCGGCCCCTAGTTTCGAGTGGAGATTGTCATGTCAGATTCCCTGCAAACCATTACCCTGGGCGGTGGCTGCTTCTGGTGCACGGAAGCTGTTTTTGTGGGCGTCAAAGGCGTGCTGGATGTTGAAAGCGGCTACAGCAACGGCCACACGGTTCGTCCCAGTTACGAGCAGGTCTGCACCGGGCGCACCGGCCACAACGAGGTCGTCAAACTGGTGTTTGACCCGGGCCAGATCAGTCTGCGCGAGATTCTGGAAATCTTCTTCGTCATTCACGACCCCACCACCTTGAACCGCCAGGGCAACGACAGCGGCACGCAGTACCGCAGCGGCATCTATTTTTCAGCGCCCGATCAAGAGTTGGTTGCCAAAGAACTGATTCAAGAGATGAACCAGAGCGGCGTGTACAGCAGCCGCCCGGTCGTGACGGAAGTTTTGCCGGTGGCCAACTACTGGCCGGCCGAGGATTACCACCAGGATTTCTTCAAGAAAAATCCAGACCAGGGGTATTGCATGGCCGTAGCCGCGCCCAAAGTCGCCAAGTTCCGCAAAACTTTTGCACGGCTGGTGCGCGAATAAGGGCATGAATGCATGCAGCACCCGTTTGCGCTGGCGTGGGCGGCATTACAAATCGATGATCGACGCCAGCGGCACGTCCCCCGGTACGGCATAGTCGGCCATCACCCAGGCGCGCGCCGGATGGTCTGCTGCGTCTTCCAGCAACTCCATCACAAAGCCAATCGACGCCTTGTCGAGCGCCGCAAAAGGCTCGTCCAGCAGCGTGAGCACCGCACCGGAGGCGAAGGCGGCTGCCAGCCAGACTTTGCGTTTGGAGCCAGTGGACAGCATGTACAGCGGCTTGTCCATGTGCGGCGTCAGCGACAAACCGGCCACCAATTCGTCCAATAACGGCTCGTTAAATTGGGGATGCTGGTGGGGTAAAGATTTGAAATAGTCCACCGCGCTCACCTGGTCAAAAGCATCCGAGCGCGGGTCCGCCCAGAACACTTGCTGGCGGTAGGCCATGGGCTGCTGGTCCATCGCAATGCCCTTGAACTGGAGGGTGCCGGCCTGGGCGGGCAGTTCGCCCGCCAGCAAACGCAGCAGCGTGGTTTTGCCGCTGCCGTCGTCGCCGCGAATCAGGGACACGCCGGGCGGGATGCGGGCTGACCAGCCCGCGAACACATCCCGGTTCGGGTAGCGAAAACACAGGCCATCGACTTGCACGATGGCGTCTGGCGTGGCAGCGGGATGAGTCATAAGGACCTTCGGGTTGGTTGGACCTGGGTAGCCGGACTCAAGCGCTGGCCCGCGTCATGGCGGTGCGCAGGCGCGGCCACACCACGATGACCACCAGCCCGCACAGCACTAAGGCGCCCGCGCCCAGTTTCCACGCAGGCAGGGGCTCGCCCAGCGACAGCGCTGATGCGCCCATGCCAAATACTGGCACCAGCAGCGCCATGGGTGTGACTGTGGCGGCAGGGTGGCGCGCCAGCAGCCAGTTCCACGCCCCGTAGCCAAAGAGGGTGTTGCCCACCGCCTGCCACAGCACGCAGGCCCAAACCGTCGCGCTGGCGTGCATCACGCTGGAGGCCATGAGGGCCGGGCCTTCGAGCCACAGCGAAAGGATGAATAAAGGCGGCACCGCAAACAGGCTGGTCCAGACCATGAAGCCCAGCATGTCCACGCGCCCCACCGTTTTGACCACCATGTTGGCGCAGGCCCAGAAAAACGCCGCTGACAGCACCAGGGCCAGCCCCTTGACGGTGAGCGTGGCGTCCAGATGCGAGGCGATCACCGCCAGCCCCGCCACCGCCAAGACCAGCCCGGCCAGTTGGTAGCCCCGCACCCGCTCGCCGAGCGTGATCAGCGACAAACCGATGGTGAAAAATACCTGCACCTGAATCACCAGCGAGGCTAGTCCGGGCGAAATATCGCCACGCATGGCCAGGAACAGCAGGGCAAATTGCCCCACGCCCAACAGCACGCCGAACGCGGCCAGTTTGTGCCAGGGCACGGCCGGGCGCTTGATGAACAACAGCCAGGGCAGGGCGGACAAGGTAAAGCGCAGTGTGGCGAATAAGAACGGCGGCAAGCCATCCAGCCCCCAGCGAATCACCACGAAATTGGTGCCCCAGATGAAGACCACGGACAGGGCCAGAAGAAGATGCGAATAAGACAAACGGGTGCTCCGGTTGCACCCGACACAGGCGCCTGTTGAGTTTAGCCCGCGATGCGCGGGATCGTCCGCGGTTGGCGCAATAGTTGTCCCTCTTTTAGGGTTGTAGCCCGCGTGTACCGGGCGCAAGCAGCTATTGTTTTCGTAGCGTCCTGCGCGGGGTCGCTATACCGGTTTCAGGCAGGCGCCCTGTAACTGATCGACGCCCATTGCAAGTGGTGCATGAACTCGCGCAGGATCAAAAGAGTCGCGGCAAACGTGGGGGTGGCCGGGATGCCCGCGCTGGACGCTGGCCGGCCCAGCGAGAGCGCCGCCAACAGATCAAACAGACGCTCCACCGCGTCGAGGGAAAGCGTCAGCTCAGTCCCGTCAGTCCCGTCAGGCACGCCGGCCAGCAGCGCCAGTTCGCGGATGGCCGCATCGTGGGTATAGAGCCTTGAATGGCCCGCCGTGATCGCTCGCACCCGGGTGACTTCATCCTCCACCACCATGATGGCGGTTTCCATCTCCCTCGGCGTGGGAGGTGCATGGTGAAAGAAGTCTGTGGCGGTCTTGGTTGAACCGATGGCAAGCAGCAGCACGGTTGGTGCTTGGCTTCCATCGCCCACGGCCACCGCCGTTTGCGCTTCGCCAATCTGCAGCAAGGTCAGGGGTGTGCCTTGGGGGAAGGCGGCTTGCGGGGCCTCATGCCGGTGGCGGATGTCCGTTTCCATGGCGTAACTCCAGAAAATTGGTTTGAAACAAGCCTGCTTCTGCATTGACGAGGCTCCAGGCAAGGCCCTGAGCCTGTACTTTATAGGGTATTCAAAGCGTTATAAACATCATAATATTGAATGTACTGTTTCAATAATTAACACAATGGATCGATTCCTGGAAATGCAGACCTTCGCCGCCGTGGTCGATGCCGGCAGCTTTGTCAAAGCGGCGGAGACGCTGGGCCTGTCCAAAGCGGCCATGTCACGCTACGTGGGTGATCTGGAAACCCGTCTGGGCGTGCGGCTGCTGCACCGCACCACCCGGCGCTTGTCCCTGACCGGGGAAGGTGAGGTGTTTTACGCGCGCAGCAAAGAGTTGCTGGCCGGGGTGGACGAAGCGGAGGCGGAAATCACCTCCCGCACGGGTGCGGCCAGCGGGCTGCTGCGGGTCAATGCGCCGGTGACTTTTGGCATCCTGCATCTGGCGCCGCTGTGGGGCGTGTTTCGCAGCCAGTACCCGCAGGTGGCGCTGGATGTGACCCTGGCGGATCGCGTGGTGGACCTGGTGGAAGAGGGCTACGACGTGGCGATTCGCATTGCCACCTTACCCAACTCCACCTTGATCAGCAAGCGCCTGACGACGACGCGCATGGTGCTATGTGCCTCGCCGCAGTACCTCAAGACGCATGGCGAACCCTTGCATCCCGCGGAGCTGGCCGCGCATGCGGTGATTTCGTACAGCTATTGGTCGACCAAGGACGAATGGCATTTTGAGGGGCCGCAAGGTCCGGTCACCGTCAAGACCAATCCCTGCATCCACACCAACAGCGGCGACACCTGCCGCGCGGCGGCGCTGGCGCACCAGGGCATCATCCTGCAACCCACCTTTCTGGTCGGGGACGACCTGGCGGCGGGGACCTTGGTGGAACTCATGCCCCAATACCGTTCGCTTGAAATGGGCATCTATGCGGTTTATCCAACCCGCAAGCATGTGGCGCCCAAGGTGCGCGCCTTGATTGATTTCCTGGCCGGTCACTTTGCCAAAAAGCCGCCGTTTGGGGCATAAAAACCAGATTTTTAGAAAAAATATGAGGCTTTTAAGGCTCTAGCCCTTATGGATAATGCGTGAGTAGCTATTGAATCAATAGCAATCGCCGGCCTCAGCGAAGCTCGATTTTGGGCTGTTTCAAACTCAAGTTGAGCGATTTTCCGGACTTGTCCCGCACCGAGGTGATCTCCTTGAACGCCAGCGCCTGGATTCGATCCGTCAGCCGCACGAAGTTGTTTTGCTGGACCAGGGTGTCGCCATTCATGAAGGCCCAAATGAAAAATTGCAGCACGTGCAGGGTTTGCTCAGGATGCTCGGTGATCTGGGGGACAACGGCAAAGGTTCCCATGGTGATCGGCCAGGCCCCTTTGCCGGGCATGTCCGTGAGCGTGCTGGTAAAGGTGCCCTTATGGCCCCAATCGCTGTTCAACAAGGCGGTCCGGAAAGCGGCGATGGCGGGCGGGATGAATTCACCCTCTGCATTTTTCAACTGCACGGCGCGCAGTTTGTTGACCTTGACATAGCCGTAGTCCACATAGCCAATGGCGCCAGGGGTCTCCTTGACGGCATTGACAACCCCTTCGCTTCCTTTGGCCGCCGTGAAATGGGCCGGCCAGGACAAACTGGTTTTGACGCCATACCGTTCCTTCCACATCGGATGGACCTTGGCCAGGTAGTCGGCAAAGTTGTAGGTGGTGCCTGAGCCGTCGCTGCGCACCACCACTTTGATCGGCAGATCAGGCAGGGCCATATCCGGGTTGAGTTGCGCGATCGCGGACGCATTCCACTGCGTGATGTCACCCAGAAAAATACGGGCCAGTACCGGGCCCGACAGCCGCAAGGGGGTGTCCCCGATTTTGGGCAGATTGACGACGGGCGCAATGCCGGTGATGGCGATCGGGAACAGGACCAGCCCGTCCTTCTTTAACTCTTCTTGGGCCGGTGCCACATCGGAGGCGCCGAAACCCGTTTGGCTGCTGCGAATTTTCTTCAGACCGGCGGAGGAACCGATGGATTCATAAGCCAGGCTGACGCCACTGGACTTCTGGTATTCGGTGGCCCAACTGCGGTAAATCGGTGCTGCAGCGGATGAACCGGCGCCGGTTATATCTTGAGTGCCTGCGGCTTCAACTTGATTGAGCCCCAGTGCCAGCGCCGTGATGGCCAGTGCTTTTCCAATGTTCAACTTGTTCTTTCAAAAATCCACAGATTGATTGATGAGCCTCGCGGATGTGAAAGATGCGCGCTGCTGTCAGCGTTGGCCTCTTGAGCGCTGACCAAACCATGATCACAGATTTAGATAAAACATTTATGACAAAAGGACCGGTATTGGCTTTTATGCGCCCACTGAGCCCGGGCCGGGAAGCCCGATCCAGTACGCCAGCACGATCATGCTGACGACGAAAACCAGCCAGCCCACCAGCAGCCGCCGCCAAAGTGGCGGGGCGTGGCGCAAGTCCATGAAGTCCAGGATGACCAAAAATCCTTTGATGAAAGCCAGGGCAAACATGGCCAGAATGGGGGCCATGCCGGCATGTCCGGCAAGACCGCTTTCGCCCAGCCAGTAAGTGACAGCGGTGGCGGCCAGCAGAAAGGCCCAGATGCGGTTGGTAGAGAGAGTCAACATGGTGGGTAAGCGTTAACGCATGACGTAGACCAGGGGAAACAGCACGATCCACAACAGGTCCACCATGTGCCAGAAGGCTGCGCCGCTCTCCAGCGCATGGTGCTCGTGGCGGCCATAAGCCCCTTGCCAGGTTTTGAACAACAGGATGGCCAGAAACACCATGGCCACGATCACATGCAGGAAGTGGAACCCCGTCAGCAGGAGGTAGAACATGTAGAAGGTATTGGTGGACAGGTCAATGCCGGCATCCATCTTTGCGGAAAACTCGACCACCTTGAGGCCGAGAAAACCAAAGCCGCAGGCCAGGGCGGCCACCAGCCAGCGCGCGCCGCGCACCGACTTGTCCTGCTGGACCGCCTTGACGGCATGCACCACACACCAGCTGCCCGTGATCAGCAGCACGGTGTTGATGGCGCCGGAGTTCAAATCCAGGGTGAGTTGCGAGGCGTTGAACAGCGCCACATCTTGCGACCGGGCAAAGGCGTAGCAGAGAAACAAAATGCCAAAAGCCATCAGTTCGGCCAGGATGATGAGCCAGACCGCCAGGTCACCCGCCAAGCGGGGCTCAGGGGTCTCAAGGACGACTGGATCAGGGAGTGGCATCGCGAAATTGTCGGCAGTCAAGGCAGGATTTTTCATGAAGGTTTTGCTGGGCGAGCATCCGCAGATGCAGGCGCAGGCGCAGGAAGAGTTTGTGTCGTCAACGAATATTCCTTCAAGAAATCACGCATGCGGCGCTCAAATGCCGTTAGCTTGCGTCGGCGCGACGGGGATGGCAGTGTGACAAATTCAGAAGGTACAAAGGGGACTATGCGCTTAGTCATGGCGTACTCCATTTTTTTCAATATTCACCCTGTCGTGTGGCATGACATTGGCACCGTTCGGCAACCCGACCTGGCGCTCATGGGCCCGCTTCTCGGCCTGCAACAGAATCTCTTGCAGGTCTTCTTCGCTGATGTCCAGCAGCTCGCTATGCTCGACCAGGACCGCGTGCAGGTCCGCCTGCGTGATGGCCGCGCGGTCACCGGGGGATCTGTCTGCCGCAGGAAGTTGTTGCGCCCGATGGGGAAAGCTGCGCCCGGACAGGTTATTGATCAGCAAGGCCAGCACCGTCAACAACAGCGAGTTGAGGAGAACCGGGAAAACGATGAAGCGATAACCCAATTCGCTCACGGCAGGCCCGCCCAGAATGGCGGTGATGGCCACGGCGCCGCCGGGGGGATGCAGGCAACGCAGCGGGTACATGAGGCCAATCGTCAGCGCCACGGCAAGCCCGGCCGCTAGGTCGGAATTGCCGATCCAGCTAGCGCAGCTCACACCGATAAAGGCCGCGACCAGATTGCCGCCGACGATGGACCAGGGTTGTGCCATCGGACTGGCGGGCACTGCAAACAGCAGCAAGGCCGAGGCGCCCATGGAGGCGATAAACCAGGGATTGGCCGCGCCGAGGACGTAGCGGCTGAGCCATTCGGTCGCCATCAAGCCCAGGCCCGCACCCAGACAAGCCGTCATATGATCGCGCCGGTTCCCCAGAATGGCCTGTGGCCAGAAACTGCTACACCAGCTGGCAAATCCTTGCATCGTCGCGTTTTCCTGTGTTGACCCAAAGCGGGCAGTTAAGTTGCTGGCGAATGTATCATGATGTGATGTATATTTAAATTGAACTATCCCAAGAAATCCAGTGCTAATGAGTCTTCCACCTTGCCCACCTTTAGAAAAATTCCAGTACGAAGCCCTCTCGGAGTTTCGTTACCAACTGCGCCGCTTCATTCATTTCAGTGAGACGGCGGCCAAGGAGGCCGGATTGACGCCTTTGCAATATTTGCTGATGCTGCATGTGCGCGGCTTTCCGGGGCGGGAGTGGGCCACGGTGAACGAGCTGGCAGATCGCCTGCAAATGAAGCACCACGGCGCGGTCGCCTTGCTGACGCGCTGTGAAGAGGCCGGCCTGGTGCGGCGGCAAAAAAGCCAGACCGATCGACGCCGGGTCGAAATCCATCTGCTGGAGAAAGGCGCCGCGCAACTGGAACGCCTGGCTGCCCTGCATGAGGCCGAGTTGCGTTCCTTGCGAAATACGTTTCAGGTGGCGCGCATCACGGCGTTTAATGATGCGGATGAGCGGCCCAAGCCTGATGGAGAGAAATGATGTCGAACATGGAAAACCCCACAGCGGAATCCCTCTCTGAAAATATCCTGCACGCCATGCCGGAGGCGCTGATTTTTGCGGACCTGCAAGGCATCATCCGGCTCTGGAATCCGGGGGCCGAAACCGTCTTCGGATTCACGGCGGCGCAAGCGCTCGGCCAGAGCCTGGATCTGATCATTCCGGAGCGGCTGCGCAAAGCGCACTGGGACGGCTTCAACCAGGCGGTGGCCCGGAGCGGCACGATTCCCGGCAGACACTCGCTCATCACCCGTTCACTGCATCAAAGTGGTGAGCAGATCTATGTGGACATGAGCTTTGCCATGGTGAAAAACCAGGCCGGCGAAATGCTCGGAGCCCTGGCGGTGGCCCGTGACGCCACCGCCCGGTTTCTGGAAGAGAAAAACCTCCGGCGCCAACTGGCCGAACTGACGCTTAAAACAGCAACACAAGGGGCCGGCCCGAAAGCCGATTCAGGCGTGCCGTAGGCGGGGTATGTCGTTCACAACCGGCGCCGCCAGGGCCTTCATCTGCCGGCGCAGGGCGACCGCATCGACGGCGCTGGCGACTTCGTGGCGGTTCAGGCGGATTACCCGCAAAGAGGTTTCCACGCTACCGGCTTGCGCTTGCATGGTCGAGGCGGAGGCCGCCAGCGTCCTGACCAGGCCCGCGTTTTGCTGGGTGATGGTTTCGAGCTGGTCAACCGCCACTTTGATCTGTGTCATGCCAGAAGCCTGCTCCTGCGCGCTGTTGGTCATTTCCTCGATCAGCGCGGTCACGCTGCGCACCTTCTCCAGCGACTCGTCCATGGTGGATCGGGCCGATTCCGTGATGCGCGTGCCGTGTGTCACTTTGTTGCTTGCATCCTCGATCAGGCTCTTGATTTCGCGCGCTGCGCTGGAGGTGCGCTGCGCCAGCGTGCGCACTTCGCTGGCCACCACGGCAAAGCCGCGGCCTTGCTCGCCAGCGCGCGCGGCCTCCACGGCGGCATTGAGTGCCAGGATGTTGGTCTGGAACGCGATGGCATCAATCACCTGGTTGATCTCGCCGATGCGCCGTGACGACTCGCTGATCGCCTGCATGTTGGCGCTGACCTGCTGCACCGCATCGCTGCTGCGCTCGGTGACTTGGGCGGCCTGGTGCGCCAGATCGGTGGCGCGGCGGGCCGAGTCGGAGCTTTGCTGCAGGGTGGCGGTGATCTGCTCCATGGCGGCTGCTGTTTCTTCCAGATTGCTGGCTTGCAATTCGGTGCGGCCGGAGAGTTCCTGGTTGCCACGGGCCAGGCTGTCCGATTCGCCGCGCACGTGGTGCATTTCGGTGCGAATGTCGCTCACGATGGCACGCATGTTTACCCCCACCTGATTCAGTGAGCGCGCCAGACGACCCAGCAAACCACGTTGTTCGCCGGCAAATTGGGCCGTCAGATCGCCGGCGGCCAGGGTGTCGGCGAACTGCACCAGGCTGTGCAGCGGTTGCAGCGTCAGGGTATGCAGCCGCCAGGCGGCGGCCAGGCCTGCGAGCAGCATGCCACTGGCGGCGGCCAGCACCGCGCCCGTGATGAGTGCCGCGGTGCCGCCTACGGACGCAGCGCCTACCGCCAGCCCGAGCAGCCCCATGCCCGCAGACAGGCCGACGACCTGGCTCTGCAAGCCGGGTCGCAGCCAGCGCCCCAGCCGTGCCCTCAGGTTCTGGTGCAACACATGGCCGCCCTCGATGCGAATCGACAGTGCCCCGGCCTGCGCCTCCTGCTGCATGCGCGCGTACAGCGTTTCAGCGGCCTGGATCTGTGCGCGGCTGGCCTCGGTACGCACCGAGAGGTAGCCCGTCACGCGGCCATCGATGACCAGTGGCGTGGCATTGGCCAGCACCCAGTAGTGGTCGCCGTTCTTGCAACGGTTTTTGACCACCCCGGTCCAGGGTTGTCCGCTGCTGATCGTGGCCCAGAGATCACGAAAGGCTTCGGCGGGCATGTCCGGATGGCGCACCAGGTTGTGCGGCTGACCGAGCAACTCCTCGGCCGTGAAGCCGCTGAGCTCAATGAAGTTGGCATTGCAATGGGTAATCCGGCCCTTCAGGTCGGTGGTCGAAACCAGCGTCTGCCCCTTGGGGAATGGAAATTCGCGTTGTGTGACAGGTAGGTTGGTTCGCATGAAACGGGTACCGGTTAAGAGACGATGCTGAAAGTTGAGTAACGCCGCATCAAGCTTGAAGACTGCCGCGATGTTTGGAGCAGTGCGCCCATGCCACAACATGTCTTGCCATATCGGAAGCGCTAATCCTTGCCGAATGACTGACCGCGTTTTCTTTCAACTCGGCCCAGCTCATGTACCACAGCCCGTAATTGGCATCAAAGTATTTGGACCAGATCTGGTTTTTGTCGTTTCTGGTTTGGTACACGCCGGATGACGCTGGGCTTTGCACCGGGGTTTCATTCCAGTGCATGCCTGCGGTGTTGTTCATGGCTAAGGAGAGGGAGAGGGTATTCATGGTCACGTCCAATCCGGT
>JAZKHK010000085.1:67429-69359 GCA_040385425.1 Pseudomonadota bacterium
GTTTAAAAGGTTTCCCAGTCGTCGGTGCCCGTTTTCTGGCCTGCTGTGTCAAGCACTTGTGAGGAGGTCTGCAAGGCATGGGCGCGGGGTTTCAGGCGTGTGACATTGAGGGTCTGGTTGGGGGCCGCAGGACGTGTGGCCAATCGCTTTGCCAACGCATCGTTTTGCGCACCGTCAGAGGCCAGCTTGAACACCGCCACGGCTTGCACCAGTTGCTGGGCCTGGGTCTTGAGGCTGTCCGCTGCGGCGGCCGATTCCTCCACCAGTGCGGCGTTTTGCTGCGTGGCCTGGTCCATCTGCGTGATGGCTTCGCCTACCTGCGCTACGCCCAGGCTCTGCTCGGTGCTGGCCGCGCTGATCTCGCCCATGATGTCAGTGACGCGCCGGATCGAACTCACCACCTCGGTCATCGTCACGCCGGCCTGGTCGACCAGTGCGTTGCCTTGCTCGACGCGCTCCACGCTGGCGCTGATCAGGCCTTTGATCTCCTTGGCCGCTTCGGCCGAGCGTCCGGCCAGTGAACGCACTTCGGAGGCCACGACCGCAAAGCCACGGCCCTGCTCGCCGGCGCGGGCGGCTTCGACTGCCGCGTTGAGCGCGAGGATGTTGGTCTGGAAGGCAATGCCGTCGATCACGCTGATGATGTCAAAGATGCGCTTGGAGCTGTCGTTGATGTGCTTCATGGTCTCGACCACTTGGCCGACGACTTCGCCGCCCTGGACTGCGACCGTGCTGGCGCTCATGGCGAGCTGGTTGGCCTGTTTGGCGTTGTCGGCGTTTTGCTTGACGGTGGCGCTGAGCTCTTCCATCGAGGCGGCGGTTTCTTCCAGCGCGCTGGCCTGGCTTTCGGTACGGCCGGACAAATCACTGTTGCCCTGCGCAATTTGAACGGAGGCTGTGGCCACGCTCTCGGAACCCTGGCGCACCGTGTTCACGACCCGGCTCAGGCTGTCTTGCATGGCTGACAGGGTCTGCAGCAACTGCGCGACTTCGTCCTTGCCCTGCACCTGGATCGGATGACTCAGGTCGCCGTGGGCCACCGCATCGGCCGCCTCTGTCGCCTGGCGCAAAGAGCGGGAAATGCCGCGCACCAGGGTGATGCCGAACAGGACGGCAAACAGCACGCCCCCCACGATGGCCACGAGGGAGACGGTGCGGATCGTGTTGTAACGTGCCACGGCAGCGGCGTACTCCAGTTTGGCTTCATTGACTTGCAGTTGCTGCAGGGCGATCAGGCCGTCCCGTACCGGGGCAAACAGCGGGCGGATTTTTTCAAAGGCGAGCCGTTTGGCCTCGTCGATATTGTTCGCGCGCAGGGCGGCCACTGCCGGGCGGATGCCTTCCTGGACGAATCGACCGCGAGCCGCCTCAAATTGCTTGGCAAGTTTTTCTTCTTCGGGTGTCAGTTTGGTGGCAATGTAAATGGCCCAGATCTTCTCGATTTCCGCGATGTTGGCCTCGACGCCGGCAACGCCCTTGGCGACTTCTTCCGGAATGGGGTTCAGCAAGCTGCCGGCAATGGCCAGCCGGTTGTTCAACATGTTTTTCTGGATGTCGGCGATCTGGCCCATGGGCACAGTGCGGTCTTCATACACCGAATTCAAGGCTTCGTTGGATGAGCTGATGCCGAACAGACCAAGGCTGCCGATCGCAATCAACAACACCGACAGAATGCCGATCAGCATGATCAGGCGGGTGGAAATTTTCAGGTTGTTCATCTTGTTCTCCAGATCAGTGGGTGGTTTGTGCGATCAGCCCCAGGTCGGCGGGGGCGAGGATTTTTTCGATATCGAGCAAGATCAGCATGCGGTTCTGAATCGCGCCAATGGCCAGCAGGTGTTCGCTGTCGATGGCCGATGAGAACTCCGGGACTGGGCGCAGTTGTTCGGGCGTGAACGTGATCACGTCGGACACGCCATCCACCACCATG
>JAZKHK010000086.1:0-4083 GCA_040385425.1 Pseudomonadota bacterium
TGGCGGCTTGCGACAGCGCCTGCGCGGTGGCGCTGACCTGTTCGGAGGCGCTCGCTAGCGCCTGCGCGCCGCTGTTGACGTCGGTCACCACTTGAGAGAGCTTGCTGATCATGTGCTGCATCGCCTGCAGCACCTGCCCGGTTTCATCCTTGGAGGGCGCTTCGATCTTGACGGTCAGGTCGCCATCGGCCAGACGGTTTGCGACCTGCACCGCTTCACCCAGCGGCACGGTGATGCTGCGCGTGAGCAACCAGGCAATCAGGGCGCCCAAGGCGACGGCACCGCCGGCCAGCATCAGCATCATTTGGTGGCTGTCGTTATATTCCTGCTGCGCTTTTTCGAAATCCAGCTTGGTGCTGGCGTCCTGCAAAGCCACGCCTTCCTCCAGGGCATCCTGCACCCTGGCCACGGCGGGGCCGGAGACTTCCAGCAGCAGCTTGGTGGCTTCTTCATCCTTGTTGGCCAGGGCGAGTTCAATGACTTTGTTGTTCACAGCGCCCCCCTCGCGCAGCAGGGTCTGGATTTTGTCGCGAACCTGCTGGCCTTTTTCGCTGGTGGACGTTTTTTGCAGCGCTTCCCATGCCTTGCCGTAGGTCTGGCGCGCCTGCTCAATCTTCTTGTACTCGTTGGCTACGGCTTGCGGGTCATTGAGCAGCACCATGGTCCGCATCACGCGCGAGATGACGTGGACCGAGTCCGACATGTCGTTCAGGATATGGCTCTTGTACATATTGAGGTTGACGGTCTCGTCGAACCGCGCCTGAATGGACGCCATGCCCTTGATGCCGATCATCGCCAGGGCCACCATCAACAGCAACACGGCAGTAAATCCGGCCGTCATCCGAACTCCGATTTTGATGTTTGCAAACTTCATGGTTACTTTCTGTAAGTCTAAAAATTGTTGCCCGACAACCCCAAAAGGCCGGGGTGTGATCTCTTGAGCCCGGTCAGTGCTCAATTCACCCAAGGTGCGTGAGCTGTTCACGTATTTTCAACCAGAAAACTGAATTTCCAACAAGTTGATACTTTCTATAGCTTGACAGAATTATTTTTAAATTTGAAAAAATTAATCATCCTCAACAACGAGAAGACCGACGACAGTCGCTTCCCCCTCCTTCCCTGCGCTTCTGCGCCAGTGAAACAAGTCAAAGTCAGCGTTTCTTGGCGAGCGCTCCTTGACCTGCGCAGCCAGCGCATCGCGCGTAGAAAGGCGACACCATCGCTCCTGTTTTTATAGCTTCATACGCTTATTAGACGGGGGCTAGAGACCTATTTTGCTTATAAATCAGCCAATGTGACGTTGCCACCGTGCGCTTTCAGCAAGCAGGCCTGAAACGCGCGCACCACCCTCGATGGTGGCGGCGAACGCCGCATGATGCTGAAAAAATTGCAGTCATAGCGAAACAAGGCGGGCTGGATGGCCCGCATCTGGCCGCTGCGCACAAAGGCCTCGGCGTAATGGTCAGGCAAAAATCCCAGGTACTTGCCGGACAGGATCAGCGTGGCAATGGACTCCTGGTCGTAGCCGGTGGCACGGCGCGTCAGGCGCACCTGCTGGCTGATTTCCATGTTCGGCGAGTGGTAGCCCAGACCAGCAAACGGGTAGCGGCGCAGTTCGTCCCAATCCATCGCCGCCGGCTCGGCCTGAAACAGCGCATGCGGCGCGCCGCAGTACAGCAGCATGGTTTCGGTGAAGAGTTCGTCGTAGGCCAGGGAATCCGAACTGCGGTGCCCCGGCACCACGCCCACCTGGAACTGGCCGTCAATCACGCCGCGCTCGATGGTGTTGAGCGGCGCCACGAACAGATGCAGGTTCACCTCAGGCGCGAGCTCGGAAAACAGGGCGATGGCGGCGCCGATGCGGGCTTGCGGGTTGCTGGCGGTTTTGTCGAACACGGCAATGTTGAGCTGCCCGCCCATGCGCCGGTGAATCTCGTCCACGCTGCTGCGAAAAGCGTCCGCGCCGGCCAGCAGGCGCAGTGTTTCGGTGTAAATCTGTTCGCCTTCGACCGTCAGGGCAAAGCCGGCCCGGCCGCGGCGGCACAGCGTCAGGCCGAGGCGGGTTTCCAGGTCCTTGATGTGGCGGCTCACCGTGGAGGTGCCGATGTTGAGCTCCAGCTCGGCCGCCGCCATGCCGCCGCACTCGACCACGCTTTTGAACACCCGCAGCAGGCGAATGTCCATGTCGCTCAACTGGCCCAGCGAGGCCCGGCTTTTTACTTGCATAGATTGATAACTGAATAGTGATACTTATACATTTATCAGAGTAACAGAAGTCATAAGAATCACACTTTCACTTGAATCTTTGCGGGACAGTCCGTAGCGTAGAGAAGCTTGGTTCTTAACACTTTAGAGGTCACCATGAACATGAACGATGTCACCCAACTGACCAGCCCCCGCACCGACGCCGCCTGGCTGGACGCGCACTGGATGCCTTACACCGGCAACCGCGACTTCAAGGCCAACCCGCGCATGATCACCAGCGCCAAAGGCTGCTACTACACCGACCAGCACGGCAAACAGATTTTTGACGGCCTGTCGGGCCTGTGGTGCAGCGGCCTGGGCCACGGACGCGAAGAAATCACCAAAGCGGTCAGCCAGCAGATGGCGACGCTGGACTACGCGCCCGCTTTCCAGTTCGGCCACCCGCTGTCGTTTGCGCTGGCCAACAAGCTGAAGGAACTCACGCCCGCCGGGCTGGACTATGTGTTTTTCACCGGCTCCGGTTCCGAGTCCGCCGACACCTCGCTCAAGATGGCCCGTGCTTACTGGCGCGCCAAGGGCCAGGCCGGCAAGACGCTCTTGATCGGGCGCGAAAAAGGCTACCACGGCGTTAACTTTGGCGGTATCTCGGTCGGCGGCTTGTCGGCCAACCGCAAGATGTTCGGCCAAGGCATCGCCGCCGACCACCTGCCGCACACCCAACTGGCCAGCAATGCGTTCTCGCGCGGCATGCCGGAGAAAGGCGCGGAGTTGGCCGACGACTTGCTGCGCCTCATCACGCTGCACGACGCCAGCAACATTGCGGCGGTCATCGTCGAGCCGTTCTCGGGTTCGGCTGGCGTGGTGATCCCGCCCAAGGGCTATCTGCAACGCCTGCGCGACATCTGCACCGCCAACAACATCCTGCTGATTTTTGACGAAGTGATCACCGGCTTTGGCCGCTGCGGCGCCTGGACCGGCTCGGAGGCGTTTGGCGTCACGCCCGACATCATGAACGTGGCCAAGCAGATCACCAACGGCTCGCAGCCGCTGGGCGCCGTGCTGGCCAAAAAGGACATTTACGACACCTTCATGGCGCAAGGCGGGCCGGACTACATGCTCGAATTCGCCCACGGCTACACCTACTCGGCTCACCCGGTGGCCTGCGCCGTCGGCTTGGCCACGCTGGACCTGCTGGAAAAAGAAAATATGGTCGACAAGGTCAAGGCGCTGGCACCGTATTTCGAGAACGCCGTCCACGGCCTGAAGGGCACGAAGCACATCACCGACATCCGCAACTTCGGCCTGGCCGCCGGCTTCACCATTGACGCCGTGCCCGGTGAGCCGGCCCGCCGGCCCTACGAGATTGCCATGGCCATGCTGAAAAAAGGTTTTTACGTGCGCTACGGTGGCGATACCATCCAGCTCGCACCGCCCTTTATCTCCACCCCGGCACAGATTGACAGCCTGCTCAATGCGCTGGGTGAAACCATCAACCAAACCGCCTGAAACCATCACTTTTATGCAAACCCTTCCCTTGATTCAACATCTGATTGACGGCGAACTGGTCGCTGGCGGCAGCCGCACACAAAATGTTTTCAACCCGGCCACCGGCCAGGCTGAAAAGCGCCTGTTGCTGGCCGACAAAGTGACGGTCGAGCAAGCCATTGCGTCGGCCCACGCCGCTTACCCGGCTTGGCGCGCCACCCCGCCGCTCAAGCGCGCGCGGGTCATGAGCAAACTCAAAGTGCTGCTGGAAGAAAACGCCGACCAGATTTGCGCCCTGGTCACCGCCGAGCATGGCAAGGTGCTGTCTGATGCCATGGTATATCAATATCTTCTAAATTTGCCTGTGACCAAGAAGTTCTCCAAGTATCAACC
>JAZKHK010000086.1:4093-24515 GCA_040385425.1 Pseudomonadota bacterium
AGGTGCTGTCTGATGCCATGGGCGAATTGCAGCGCGGCATTGAAAACGTCGAGTACGCGAGCTACGCGCCCGAGCTGCTCAAGGGCGAGCACAGCAAGAACGTCGGCCCCGCCATCGACTCCTGGAGCGAGTTCCAGGCGCTGGGCGTGACTGCCGGCATCACACCGTTCAACTTCCCCGTGATGGTGCCCTTGTGGATGTGGCCGATGGCGATTGCCTGCGGCAACACCTTTGTGCTCAAACCGTCCGAGCGCGACCCCAGCAGCGCACTCTTGGTCGCGCAACTGGCCTTGCAAGCAGGGCTGCCACCGGGCGTGCTCAACGTGGTGAACGGCGACAAGGAAGCCGTGGACACGCTGCTGGCGGACAAGCGCGTGCAGGCCATCAGCTTCGTCGGCTCGACGCCGATTGCCGAGTACATCTACGCCACCGGCTGCGCCAACGGCAAGCGCGTGCAGGCGCTGGGCGGCGCCAAGAACCACGCCGTAGTGATGCCCGACGCCGATGTGCCCAACGCGGTGAGCGCCTTGATGGGTGCGGCCTACGGCTCCTGCGGTGAGCGCTGCATGGCGATTCCGCTGGTCGTTGCCGTGGGCGATGCCACGGCGGACGCCGTGGTGGCCGGCCTGAAAATCGAGATTGCCAAGATGAAAGTCGGCCCCGGTACCGATGCCGCCAACGACATGGGGCCGCTGGTCACCAAACAGCATTTCGAGAAGGTCAAAGGCTTTGTCGATCAAGGCGTGGCCGAGGGCGCCACGCTGGTGATCGATGGCCGTGATATTCAGGTCGCCGGTCATGAAGAAGGCTACTTTTTGGGCGCGTGCCTGTTCGACAACGTCAAGCCCGGCATGACGATTTACCAGGAAGAGATTTTCGGCCCGGTGCTGGGCGTGATGCGCGTTAAAAACCTGCAGGAAGCGATGGACCTGATCGACGCCCACGAGTACGGCAACGGCACCTGCATCTTCACCCGCGACGGCGAAGCGGCGCGCTATTTCACCGACAACATCCTGGTCGGCATGGTGGGCGTCAACGTGCCGCTGCCGGTGCCGGTGGCTTACCACTCGTTTGGCGGCTGGAAGCGCTCGCTGTTTGGCGACCTGTCGGCTTACGGCCCGGATGCCGTGCGCTTCTACACCAAGCGCAAGACCATCACGCAGCGTTGGCCGTCGGCCGGCGTGCGGGATGGCGCGGTGTTCAGCTTCCCGAGCAGCCGCTAAACCGCCGCCAATGCGCCGGCACTTGCACGAAGCGTGACAAAGGTCTAAGGTTCAGAAACTCAAATCATCTGTTTTCTGAATAAAGGGGACCCCCATGTCAAGCGACGAAACAAGAGACGACGAGCGGCGCGAGACGATTGACGAATTGTCTGACCTGCTGGTCGTTGTTCAGGAAATGGGGCGCCGACTGGCCAATGAGACGCATGGCAACGCCTATGCCCAGGTCAAGGAGCTCAACGAGTTGCTGCATCAAACGCGTGTCCAATTGAACAAAATCAAGGACGACACTGCCGACGGCGCCTGATCAGGCGTCCCACCCGGCGCCGGTCAGGCGGTCAGCACGCTTGTCAGGCTTGAACGCGTGCCGTTCCCAGCGCCAACTGCTCAAACCCGTCCAGCGGCAGCGGCCGGCTGAAGAAATAGCCCTGATAGGCCTGGCAGCCTGAACTGGCCAGGAAATCGCGTTGCGCTTCGGTTTCAACGCCCTCGGCGATCACTTCAAGCCCCAGGCTCTGCGCCAGTGCAATGATGGTCTTGGCAATCACGGCATCGTTGCTGTCGCACAGCACATCGCGCACAAACGACTGGTCAATTTTCAATTGGTCCAGCGGCAGTCGCTTCAGGTAAGACAGCGAGGAGTAGCCCGTTCCGAAGTCGTCCAGCGAGAAACCGACGCCCTTGGCCTTGAGGGCGACCATCTTGGCGATGATGTCTTCGATGTCTTTCAGCAGCAGGCTCTCGGTGAGTTCCAGCTTGAGTTTTTGCGGATCCGCACCGGTTTCATCCAGCACCGCCAGCACTTGCGCAACAAAATCGGCGTGGTGAAACTGGCGGGCGCTGACGTTGACGGCCAGAGTGAGGTGGGCCAATGCCGGAATGAGGGCCCAGGCCGCCAGTTGGGTGCAGGCGGTTTTCAGCACCCATTCGCCCAGAGGCAGGATCAGCCCGGTTTCCTCGGCCAGGGGAATGAACTCCACCGGCGAGATCAAGCCGCGTTGCAAGGAGTGCCAGCGCAGCAGAACCTCGGCGCCTGTGATGCGGCCCGCCAGGTCCACCTGGGATTGGTAGTGCAGGAGAAACTGATTCTGCTGCAAGCCCTGGCGCAGGTCGGCTTCCAGCGTGGCGCGGGCGGTGATGGCCGCCTGCATTTGCGGGTCAAAGAAACGCAAGGCGTTGCGACCGGCCGCTTTGGCCTGGTACATGGCCACGTCCGCCCGTTTCAATAATTCATCGATCGAATTGTGTTGCTCGTTGAACATCGCGGCACCGATGCTGGGCGTGCTGCGGTGCTGGTGATCGCCCAGCATGTACGGCTGGTTCAGAACGGCGCAGATTTTTTCACCAACGAGCCGGGTCTGGTTGATGGCTTCAAGGGGTTTTTCTCCCAGGTCTTCCAGCATGACCACGAACTCGTCGCCCCCGAAGCGGGCGACGGTATCGCCTTCACGCACGCAGGCGACGAGGCGCTCGGCCACTTGTTGCAGTAGTTGGTCGCCCACGTCGTGGCCGCGCGTGTCGTTCAGGGTCTTGAAGTCGTCCAGGTCGATGAACAGCAGTGCGCCTTCGCGGCCGTTGCGGGCACTGTTGGCGAGGGCGTGTTGCAAGCGGTCCATCAGCAGCCGGCGATTGGGCAGGCGGGTCAAGGGATCGAAAAAAGCCAGCTCATTGATTTCGCTCTCAGCCGCTTTGCGCAGGGTGATATCGGTCATGGTGCCAACGTAGTGGCTGACGTCGCCCGAGCCTTGTTTCACGGCGGTGATGGTGAGCCACTCGGGATAAATCTCGCCGTTTTTGCGCTGATTCCAGAGTTCGCCCTTCCAGACGCCTTGCTGGCGGAGCTGCTCCGACATGTCGACATAGAAAGCCGCATCCTGCTGCCCCGATCGGAGCAGGTTGGCATTGCGGCCCACGACTTCGTCGGCCGAATAGCCGGTGATGTCGGTAAAGGCCTGGTTGACCTGGAGAATCACCCGGTTCGCGTCCGTGACCAGCATGCCTTCCTGCGATTCGAACGCGGTGGCGGCAACGCGCAGAGCTTCTTCGACCTGTTTGCGCTCCGTGATATCGCTGAAACTGTAAACGCGGCCGATGACCTGGTCGCCGATCATTTGCGGCAGCGAACGGCGCTCGAAAAACCGGTTGTCGGCCAATTTCAGGATATCGACATGCTCCTCCCGGTGGTCCAGCGCCGCCGCTTTGATGCCCCGCGTGTAAGCCTCCGGGTCGGCCACCTGCGCGGCAATCCATGCCGTGATGGCTTCTTTGCCGCCATGGCGAACGGGTTCGGGAATGCCCCACATGCTGTTGAAACGGTGGTTCATGTTGACGACGTGCCCATACGCATCCGTCACCAGGATGCCGTCGCCGGTGGCCTCGATGGTGGCCCGCAACTGGGACGTCAGCTCCGCCACCGCGTTTTCATTGCGCAGGCGCTCACGCTCGTCCCGCACCCGCAGCAGCAGCCAGTCCTGGCCCTGGACCGAAAGACGCCGCACATCCTTCATCACAGGCAGCATGCTGCCGTTGCTGCGACGGTAAAGGCCTTCTACGTTGCTGACCTCGCCGCCCTCCCCCTGGCTGAGACCTTCCCAATAGAAGACATCGACCAGCGAGCTTTCGATTTCCGTGATCGGCAGGCCAATCAGCTCCTCGGGCGTGTAACCGAGCAGCTCGAAGGTCTTGCGGTTGGCCGCCACGATCAGCAGCGTCTGCGGAGCCACGGCCAGCAGCATTTCGCCCGACTGGTCGAGCAGAAGCGGGCCAAAATTGAAATGCGGCTGATCCGTCACGTTCATGGGGTGACTTCCAATTGGCTGCCGGGATCGAAAAAGAAACTCACCCGGCGGCGTGGACTCAGGTAGTCAAAGACCGCCGGCAACAATTGGTCGGGACGAATTCCCCGGGTGATATTGACCTCGGACTCTTCCGACAGGTCCAGCACGATCGCTTCGCGTTTGGGCACATCCGGGTCGTACACCACCACGGTCGGCCTCAGGGGATGGGACGTGTTGACGGCAATCACCATGCCGACGGCTCCGTTGGACAGGCTGACGACGGTGCCCGCCGGATAGACCCCCATGAAACGGATGAATTGTTTCAGCAGTTTGGGATCAAATCGGGCCCGGTACTGCGAGAACATCTGGGCCAGCGCCTCGTGCGGGGTCAGGGCCAGCGCCGGGTTCAGGGGGTTGCACAAGCTTTCAAACGCACTGGTAAGCGACACAATGCGCGCCAGGGGATAGATGGCTTCGCCTTTCAATTTGGCGGGATAACCCGTTCCATCGAAAAATTCGTGGTGCTGGTGGATGATCTTGAGCGTGCCGGCGGGAAGCCCGGCTTTTTTGCCAATTTCCACCCCGTACTCGCAATGCAGCTCCAGGTAATCGCGCTCCACTTTGGTCAAAGGGTTGGGGTTGTTGACGATCTTGGAGGGAATCTGGGAGAGCCCGATGTCGTGAAACAACGCGCCGAGTCCCACCGTGTGCACGATCTCCGCCGGCAAATTCAGATCGCGGGCCAGCAACATGGACAACACCGACACATTGAGCGGCTGGGAGTAGGCTTCTTCCGTGCTGGCGTGCTCACCCATCACATGAATGGCCAGGTCGGGCGCGCTGAGCAGGGTGTCGGTCATCGAGCCCACCAGCTCGGTGGCTTCGCTCAGCGCCTTGTCCGGCAGTGAAAAAATGCTCTGGTCCAGCGAGCGGACAATTTTGGCGGACCGGATGAATTCCTTTTCGACCCGCGCGATGCTTTCGCGGTGTTCCTGCAATTTGAGGATGCGCGCCTGCTTGGCCGCCATGATGGCCGGATCGATCACAGACGCTACCGGCTGCACCGCTTGCTCGGCGTGGGTCGTGGAGGTGTCGTCCGGCGCCTTTTGCGGGGACGGCGTGGTATCGCTGCGATCCGGGCTCCAGCGCACGGTGCTCAAGCCCAGTTGGCGAATGATCTGAAGCTGTTCCTCAGAACGAATCTTGAAGCTGTTGAAGCTGAAGGGATGCTCCATCCAGCCCAGATCGAGATGGACAAAAATGCCCACCGCCAATTGATCTACAGGAATCCGATTCTCTAGTGCCATATTTAAATAGTAGTGGGACAGCTCATCAACTCATAGCCGCAAGCTAACAACGTCATGCCCCCCGGACGAACGCAATTAGCGCAGTTTCGCAGAATACGAACAGCACTTCATTAACCCATAATTATTTATTGTGGATTTAAAAAAGTGAATCACCGGATTTTGCTATATTTTTAATAGCTGTTCATGCACAGGGGACAAGGGCTAGGGTCTGTTTTTACCCATTTTTACCCTGAAAATCAGCCTAGCGACGGTCTGGAGGGGGTGCGCCGGCATCTGGCGCCGGGTTTTCAACCCAGCAGCAAGGGCCGCAACAGCAACCAGACGGCCGTGCCCAGCAGCATCCAGGCGAAGGCGGCGCGCATCTTGCGCTCGGGCAGGCGGTGCGCCAGGGCCACGCCCGCCGACACCGTGAACAAGCCGCCGAGGGCCAGCGGCAATCCCATCGACCAGTCCACCCGGTGGGCGCTGCTGTAAGTCGTGAGGGCGATGATGGAACTGGGCGCCACCAGGGCCAGCGACAGGCTTTGGGCCACCGTCTGCCGCTGGCCAAACCAGCCGGTCAACAGCGGCGTCGCCACCAGACCGCCGCCGATACCGAGCAAGCCCATGCTGCTGCCGCCCACGATGCCGACCAAGGGCAGCAGGCGCAGCGGCAGCCGGCCCGGGGCCTCGACCGGCTCGCCGGCGCGTTGCTGCACCAGCATGCGCAGGGCCAGCAGCAGCAGGAAACTGCTGAACAGGAGGCGCATGACATTGGGCTCCAGGCGGGTCGCCACATGCGCCACACCCCAGGTCGTGAGGGAGGCCAGGCCGCCGATTTGCAGGGCGGTGCGCAGGGCAACGGGATGGCGCTGGTTGTAGCGCCACCAGGCGATGAGCAGGTTGGGCACCATCAGCACCAGGGCCGTGCCCTGGGCCACCGCCTGGTCCATGCCAAAGGCCAGCACCAGCATGGGAATGGCGATGATGCCGCCGCCAATCCCAAAAATACCGCCGAAAAACCCGAGGGCCGCGCCCACGCTCAGGAGGGTCAGGAGTTCGGCAAGGGCAAATGCAGGCATCAAATCAGGCGGTTGGGAATCAGGACGCCATCCTATTCACTTGCCACATTCACAACAATGGCTTGAAAATCAATTCATTCGTTAAAATTTTGCACGAATGAAAGACGCCCCCGACCTTGCTTTTTTTGCCTTGCTGGCCCGCCACCCCAGCCTCGCCGCGGCCTCGCTGGAATTGGGCGTGACGCCGCCGGCCGTCAGCCGCCGTCTGGCGCAACTGGAACAACGCCTGGGGGTGCGCCTGCTGAACCGGACCACCCGGCGTCTCAGCCTGACGCCCGAAGGTGAGCGCTACCTGGAAGAAGGCGGGCGCATCCTGCGCGAGATCGAAGGCCTGGAACGCTCCTTGACCGCGAGCCGAGACGTACCCCACGGCCTGCTGCGCATCAATGCCACCTTCGGCTTTGGCCGGCGCCACTTATCCCCGGCGGTCTCGGATTTTCTGCGCCGCTATCCCGAGGTGGAGCTTGTTCTGCAACTGACCGACCGGCCCATGGACCTCACCGCCCACGCCATGGACATCGGCATTCGCGTCGGCCTGCCGCCCGACAGCCGGATGCTAGCGCGCAAAATTGCCACCAACCGGCGTCTGCTCTGTGCCGCGCCGGCTTACCTGAATGAGCGGCCGGAACCCGCCCTGCCCCGCGACCTGCAATCGCACCACTGCATCGTGATCCGCGAGAACAACAGCGCCTTCAACAACTGGCAACTGTCCGACGGCAAGCAGCAGGAGATGGTCAAGGTAAGCGGCCCCTTGAGCACCAACCACGGCGAAATCGCGGTGGACTGGGCCGTGGCGGGCCACGGGATCTTGCTGCGCTCCGAATGGGATCTCGCCCCTTATTTGCGCGCCGGCCAGTTGCGCCGGGTCATGGCGCCTTGGGAGGGAAGCTCGGCCGACATCCACGCCGTGTACCCCCAGCGCCATCACCTGTCGGCCAAGGTGCGGGTGTTTCTGGATTTTCTGGCGGCGCGCTTTGCCGACCAGCGGCCGGCCGATCCGGCCACGCCGGCGCCTTGGTGAAAGACACTTTCCGTGATGGGAAATAGCTTGCGCTGCAGTCCTGCCACAGAGAGAATAAGCCCTCTGTCGACGCGGGAATAACGCACGTCGCGTTGGAATACTTAAAAGGCACCTCATGAAAACACTCAAAATATCAACGCGACTGAGCCTTGGATTTTTCGCCATCACGGTCGCTTTTCTGGTGCTGGCGGCCATCACCGCCTGGCGCATTGAGCTGGTTTCCGAGGCCACCACCCGCATGGAGTCAGAGACGCAATTGCTGCAACTGGCCGGCAAGTGGCAAGCTGATGTGCGCCAGAATTCCGCACGCTCCCTGGCGGTAGCCAACGCCGATGGCGGCGCCATGCTGGATTTTTTCAAGGAATCCATGGCAGCGACCTCGCGCGACACGACCGAGACGCAAAAGAAGTTCCTGGCCTCGGTGAACGATGACGCCTCCAGGAAGCGCGCAGACAACGTAGGCGAGGTGCGCAAGGCCTGGATTGCCATCCGCGACGAAATCAATGCCTTGAAAGCCGCTGGCCAGGAAGCCGAAGCCAAAACGCTGGTGCAAAACAAACTGGTGCCGGGCACGGTGGACTACATCCGCGTGACGCAGGAGCTGGTGGACGGCCAGCTCGCCAACATCAGTGCGGCACGCCTGCAGATCGAGAGCATGTTCAAGGAGATTTACCTGCTGGGCGGCGTGCTGTTGATCCTGTGCGTTGGGATTGCCGTCTTGACCAGTTGGAGTCTTTCCCGCAGCATCGCGCGCGGCGTCGAAACAGCGCGCGACGCGGCCCAGCGCATTGGCGAAGGCGATCTGAGCCAGCCTTTGACGGTGGCGGGGCAGGATGAACTGGGCCAGCTGGTTCAGGTCCTGTCCAATATGCAGAGCAGTTTGATCACGGTCGTGTCCAATGTCCGCCAGGGCTCCGAGGGCGTCTCAACCGCCAGCGCCGAAATCGCCCAGGGCAACCACGATCTCTCGGCCCGCACCGAGCAGCAGGCCAGCGCGCTGGAAGAAACGGCGGCTTCCATGGAAGAACTCAGCGCCACGGTCAAGCAAAACGCCGACAGCGCACGCCAGGCCAACCAGCTCGCAATGACCGCCTCGACGGTCGCCGTCCAGGGCGGCGAAGTGGTCGGCCAGGTGGTCGAGACCATGAAAGGCATCAATGACGCGTCCCGCAAGATTGCCGACATCATCCAGGTGATTGACGGCATTGCGTTCCAGACCAACATCCTCGCGCTCAACGCCGCCGTCGAAGCCGCCCGGGCCGGCGAGCAGGGCCGTGGTTTTGCGGTGGTCGCCAGCGAAGTGCGCTCGCTGGCCGGGCGCTCGGCCGAAGCGGCCAAGGAAATCAAATCCCTGATCAACACCAGCGTCGAGCGCGTTGAACAAGGCACCGTGCTGGTCGATCGGGCGGGCGCCACCATGACCGAGATCGTGGGCAGCATCCGCCGCGTGACCGACATCATGGGCGAGATCAGCGCCGCCAGCACCGAGCAAAGCCTGGGGGTGTCGCAAGTCGGTGAAGCCATCACGCACATGGACCAGGCGACGCAGCAAAACGCCGCGCTGGTCGAGCAGATGGCCGCCGCCGCCAGCAGCCTCAAATCCCAGGCGCAGGAACTGGTGCATACGGTGGCCGTTTTCAAGCTGGGTGGCGCTGACACGCAGCCCCGCCTGAGCAGCGCCGCCGTCGTGCGCGCGCCCCAAGCCAAGAATCTGTCGTTTAAAAACGCTGGCACCAAACCACGGGCAGCCGCTCAGGCCAAAACGCTGGCGGCAGCACCGAAACAATTGGCCGCCGCCCCGGTGAAAGCAGCCCCGCCCCCCAGCCCGGCGGGTGGCGATGACGATTGGGAAACCTTCTGAGCACCTGCCACGGCCAACTGCTATATTTTCAATAGCTGCTCGCGCTTGCAGGACGGGGGCTAGAGGCCTTTTTTACCCATAAATCAGGCAGTTTTCAGGGTCCGGGCCGCATCGCGCAGTTCAACCGCCTTGAGCACCAGCAGGAGCAGCGTGCCAACCGCCATCACCCCGGCCGCAAAGTACAGGCCGGCGTTGTAGCTGCCCAGGCGGGTGGCCAGTGAGCCGGTGACGGCGGGGCCGATGATCTGGGCGGCGCCGTAGGAAAGCGTCATCTTGCCCATCATCTTGGCCGGGCGCGTCGGGTAGTAGCGGCCCGCCATGCTTAGCACCAGACTCACCATGCCGATGAAGGTGCCGCCGAACAACAAAGCGCCGAACAGCGCAGCCACCAGGCCACCGACCAGGACCGGCAGCAGGATGCCGATGATTTGCAGCACGGCCGCCAGGATGAGGGCGTTGAGGTCGCCGGTGCGCCGCGCAATGAAGTCCCAGTTGATGCAGGCCGGCGCGGCGCCAATGCCGATCGCCAGGAACACCAGATTGCCCTGCCCGGCCAGCCCCGGCAGCTTGTTCACAATCGCCACGATGAAGGTCGCGCTCACCACGTAACCGAAGCCGGCGCAGAAATAGGCCGCCATGAAGATGCGCAGGTAGAGCGCGCTCGGCGGCTGATCATGCATCTTCTGGCCGGTCGTGGTCAGGCCGGTTTGGTCCGGCTTGGGCAGCCAGCGCAACGCAGGCACCAGCAGCAGGCAGCCTAGGGCGGTGAAGGCGAACCACTGTTGGCGCCAGTCCAGCCAGGGGCTGAACAGCGTCACCGCCGCGGCGCAGCCGGCGATGCCCAGGCCAATCCCGGCAAAGTGGATGCCCAACTCGGTGCGCTGGTTGTGGCGGATCAGCCAGTTCATGATCAGGCCGGTGCCCAACAGCATGCCGGCGGCACTGCTGAGACCGGCAACGTAACGCGACAGCGCCCAAACGGTCACATCCGTGGTGAGGCCCATGACGACGGTGCTGGCAATGGCCAGCACCATGCCGATGCGGTAGAGCCGGTCCTTGAGCACTAGGTCGCTGATGAGGGAGGCGATGATGGCACCGCTCAGGTAACCCGCGTAGTTGATGGCCGCCAGCCAGCCGGCTTCGGCCACGCCCAGCCCCGCTTGCTGCTGCATCAGCGGCAGCAAGGGCGTGTAGGAGAAACGGGCCACGCCCAGCACCAGAATCAGGCTGAAGATGCCGGCGCTGAGGACTTTGAGGCGTTCTCTTTTTACATTCATGGAGGAGCTTGGGGTGTGGATGAGGGCAAGGAATCGGTGTCGGGCCAATGTAAACGAAGACGCCGGGCAGGCCAGTCACCTCGGCGGCACGAGCGGTGCGCCGATCCAAATCACTATGTTTTCAATAGCTGCTCGCGCATATTCCACGGGGGCTACAGCCGTTTTTTATTAAATATCAGTGTTTATACCTAGACTGGATACCGGTAGAGCGGCTAACGGAACCCCGCTCATCATTAGCGTCAGGAATGTTGTAGCGATCTGTCTGATTTCCCTAGTCACGAGACACGTCTTGTCACACACTGCGTGTTTCCATCACCAAGCCGGAGACCGCCATGCGCATCGGACTACCCAAGGAAATCAAGAACCACGAATACCGCGTCGGCCTCACGCCGGCCAGCGTGCGTGAACTGAGCGCGCGCGGTCACCAGGTGCTGGTGCAAAGCGGGGCCGGGGCCGGCATTGGCCTAACGGACGAACAGTACCTGGCGGCCGGGGCCACGCTGGCGGCCCAGGCCAGCGAGGTGTTTGCCCAGTCCGACATGATCGTCAAGGTCAAGGAACCCCAGCCGCAAGAGTGCGCCATGCTGCGCCCGGGGCAGATCCTGTACACCTACCTGCATCTGGCGCCCGACCCGGAGCAGACGGCAGCGCTCATCCAGTCCGGCGCCATCTGCATTGCCTATGAAACCATCACCGGCCCCGGCGGCGGCCTGCCACTGTTGGCGCCGATGAGCGAAGTGGCCGGGCGCATGGCGGTGCAGGCCGGTGCGGCGCATCTGGAAAAATCCAAAGGCGGCATGGGCGTGTTGCTGGGCGGCGTACCCGGTGTACCGGCCAGCCATGTCGTGATTCTGGGCGCAGGCGTCGTCGGCACGCACGCGCTGCAAATGGCGGTCGGGCTGGGCGCGCGGGTGACGATACTGGACAAAAACGTGGACCGGCTGCGCCAGCTTGACCTGGTATTTGGCAACCGCATCAACACGGTCTATTCCACCGGGCAGAGCGTGGAAGACGCGGTGCTCGATGCCGAACTGCTCATCGGCGGCGTCTTGATTCCCGGTGCGGCGGCACCCAAGCTGGTGACGCGCAACATGATTTCGTGCATGAAAAAAGGTGCCGTGGTAGTGGACGTGGCGATCGACCAGGGCGGCTGCTTCGAAACCTCACACGCCACGACGCATGCCGAACCGACTTATCTGGTGGACGGCGTGGTGCACTACTGCGTGGCCAACATGCCCGGTGCGGTGGCCCGCACCTCGACTTTTGCGCTGAACAACGCCACCATTGCGCACGCCGTGGCACTGGCCGACAAGGGCTGGGTGCAGGCGCTCAAGGACAACGCGTATCTGAGAAACGGCCTGAATGTGGCCAACGGCCATGTCACCTATGAAGCGGTGGCGCACGCGCTGGGCTACGCGTACGTGAACGCGGACACCTTGCTGAACTGAGGTGCCCGCCCTGCCCGCACCTTGCGTGCGGGCATGATCGCATTACTGCTTGATCGCTTCGACCTGGATCACCAGTTTGACGTTCTTGGAGAAGCCATAAGCGAGGCCGTAGTCGATGCCGTACTGCGTGCGGTCAATGGTGGTCTCGAAATCGCCGCCGCAGACTTCGCGCTTGAGCATCGGGTTCTCATAGCAGTTGAAGTTGGTGGCCTTGAGGGTCACCGGGTTGGTTTTTCCGTGGAGCGTCAGGGTACCGCTCACATCGGTCACCTTGTCACCGCTGAAGTTGAACTGGTCGGCCACAAAGGTAGCGGTCGGGAACTTGGCAGCGTCAAACAGTTCTGCGCTTTGCAGGTGCTTGTTGAACATGGGCGTGCCGGTGTTGATGGACGTCATGTCGATCACGATCTCGACCTTGCCGGTCTTGGCGGCGCGGTCAAACTGAACCGTGCCTTCTTTCTTGTCGAAACGGCCGCGGTTGGTGGAGGTGCCGAAATGGCCGATCTCAAACGTGGCAAACGTATGGGCGGGGTCAACGGCATAGGTGGCCGCTTGAGCTTGGGAAACGCCTGCCAGCAGGGTGGCGGCAGCGGCAACAGAGAGAAGGGTAAGACGCATGAGGAACTCCAGAGATAAAGAAAGGTGAAAAAGGCAGGGGGGAATAATTAGCTTAAATCTTGCCAACGCCGCTCAGGGCCAGCTTGAATTTGACTTGCACGTCGTCGGCCACCATGGAGGTGTCAGACCAGTCGCCTTCGCCAATCTTGAAGGCGAGACGCTTGATGGGGAAGGCACCGGTCGCGGTTGTCACGGCACCGGCTTGCGTCATGGTGACGGGCACCACCACATCGCGCGACTGGCCTTTGACGCTGAGCTTGCCGGCGACTTCATATTTGCCGTTGCCCAAGGCCTTGAAGCCGGACGAGGCAAACGTGGCCTGCGGGAATTTGGCGGTGTTGAACCAGTCCGCTTTGGGCAGCTCGGCATCCACCTCAGGCGTGCCCAGCGTGGCACTGGCAATATCAACGGTGAAGCTGACTTTGCTGGTCGCCAACTTGGCGGCGTCGAAGTTGATTTGGGCGTCAAACTTCTTGAAGTGGCCTTCCACCGGCACGCCCATTTGTTTGAAGACAAAGCCGACGCTGCTTTGGGCTGGGACAACCTTTTGCTGCGCGGCAACGGGCAGCGCGGTCGCGGTCAGCACAGCAGCAGCCAAGGGCCAGAGAAATGAGTTGAGTTTCATGAGGGGTGCTTTCAAAAAGGGGGGTTTAAAGGGTTCAGCTCCGACCGGGCAACATGCGGGACAGCAAGCCGTCGCGGTCGATCCAGTGGTGTTTGAGCGCGGCTGCGATGTGCAAGCCCGCCAAGCCCACCAGCGCAAAGGCCGACAGCGCATGCAGTGGCTTGATCATTTCAGCCAGTTCCTTGCTGGCGGGCACAAAATCCGGCAGAGGCAGCACGCCGAACCAGACGATCGGGAAGCCCGCCGCCGAGCTGTAGGCCCAGCCGATCAGCGGCACGGCAAAAAACAGCACATAGAGCAGGTGGTGCGTGGCATGGTAGGCATGCATTTGCCAGCCGGGCATCGCTTTTTCGATGGTTCGGGGCAGAGGGGGCGGACGATGGGTCACACGCCACACCAGACGCAACACGGTCAGCGCCAGAAAAGTCACGCCAGCCCATTTGTGCCAGTTGTAGAGCTTCAGGCGCAAGGGCGAAAACGGCAGGTCCGACATGTAAAGACCCATCGCAAACATACCCAGAATGACCAGTGCCAGCAGCCAGTGCAGCAGCATCGCCACGGCTGTGTAACGCGACCCCGCTTGCACGGCGCCTGAGGATGAAGAAATGTTCACGGCAGACTTCCTAAAAATTGTCTCAACAGGGAAAATCCCTTGAATTGAGCAAAGTTTAGGGGTCAACGTGTTTAAACATGTTCAATTGAATTGAAGTTTCAATTCATTTATATTGAATGAAAGAGGGGGACTTCAACCCGTTTGGCCGACAGTTCGAACGCGTCGAGCGGCAGTGGGCGACCAAATAAATAACCCTGCATCAAGTCACAAGGGTGCACGGTGCTCAGAAAGTAACGCTGTGCCTCGGTTTCAACCCCTTCGGCCACCACCTTGAGCTTCAGGCTGTGGGCCAGGCTGATGGTGGCCGCGCAAATTGCCGCCGCGTTGTTGTCCACGCCGATATTCGAGACGAAAGACTGGTCGATTTTCAGTTGATCCAGCGGCAGGCGGCTCAGGTACGCCAGCGACGAGTAACCGGTGCCAAAGTCATCCAGCGAGAAACCCACGCCCATGGCCTTCAGGGCGCTCATCTTGGCGATGACATCCTCGACGTCAGAGACCAGCACGCTCTCCGTCAACTCCAGTTTGAGTCGTTGCGCCGGGGCGCCGGTGCGCTCCAGCACCGTCAGCACCTGGTCAACAAAATCACTTTGATTGAACTGACGGGCGCTGACATTGACCGAAAGGGTGAGATGCGCCATCTCGGGCTGGGCTGCCCAGCGCGCCAGTTGGCTGCAGGCAGTCTCAAGCACCCACCGGCCCAAAGGCAGAATCAGGCCGGTGTCCTCGGCCAGGGGAATGAATTCAACTGGCGACACCAGGCCGCGCTCGGGGTGCAGCCAGCGCACCAGGACTTCCACCCCGGCAATCTGGCGGTCACCCGTCACTTGCGCCTGGTAGTAAAGAAGAAACTGTTGACGTGCCAGCGCTTCGCGCAAGCCCGCTTCCAGGGCGGCACGGGCCATGACGGCGGACTGCATTTGCGGGTCAAAGAACAGCAAGGTGTTGCGCCCCACGGATTTGGCCTGATTCAGGGCCATATCGGCCCGTTTATAAGGCTCGTCGGGCGTTTCCTGCTGCTCGCCAAACAGGGCGACGCCAATGCTGGGGGTGATGTGATGCGCATCGCCGTCGAGCTGGTAGATCTGGTTGAGCGCGAGGCGGATTTTTTCGCCGACGGCTTCGGCTTGGGACGCTGCCTCCAGTTCGTTTTTGCTCAAATCTTCGAGCATCACGACGAATTCGTCACCGCCTAATCGGGCCACGGTGTCGGACTCCTGGATGCAGGTGGACAGGCGCTGGGCGACCTGCAACAGCAGCCGGTCCCCTTTGTCATGCCCGAGTATTTCGTTGATGGTCTTGAAGTCATCCAGATCGACAAACAGCAACGCCCCTTTGCGCTGGTGGCGTATCCCGGCGGACAAGGCTTGTTCGAGCCGGTCCATTAACAGTCGGCGGTTAGGCAGATGGGTCAAGGGGTCATAAAAAGCCAGGTTTTGAATCTTGCCTTCTGCCGCCTTGCGTGAGGTGATGTCACTGAACGTGGCCACGTAGTGGGTCACCTGACCCGCCTCGTCTTTGACTGTGGTGATGGTGAGCCATTCGGGATAAATCTCGCCGTTCTTGCGCCGGTTCCATATTTCGCCCTGCCACGTTCCATCAGACTCAATGCTGTGCCACATCGCAGCGTAAAAGGCCGCATCATGTCGTCCCGAATTGAGCAGACGCGGGTTTTGACCCACGGCTTCTTCTGCGGTGTAGCCGGTAATCCGGGTAAATGCCTTGTTGACCCGCAGGATTTCAAACGCCGCGCTGGTAATGGTCATGCCTTCCTGCGACTCGAAGGCCGTGGCGGCAATGCGCAGCTCGGCTTCGGCCTGCTTGCGCGTAGTGATGTCACGGGTAACGGCCAGATGCACCACTTGGCCCTCGTCTGACATCGGCACGGCATGCGTCTCCATCCACCGGCGCCCGCCCTTGAGGCCTACTATTTCAAATTCCAGCTGGCATGCTTCGCCGGCCAGCACCCGTTGATGCATCACATCAAAACGCTCGCGGTATTCAGGGGCAACCAGGTCGCGCACCGCCAGCCCGGCGACTTGCGCCATGGCGTCCGCTTCGATCATGGCCAAACCGGCCGGATTCATCTGCACCAGAGCACCTTGGGCGTCCACGATCTTGATGCACTCAGGCTCGCTCTCAATGATGCTGCGCAGGTGGAACTCACTCTCACGCAGGGAAACTTCCCGTTGCGCCAGGGTTTCTAGCAGTTGATTGAAGCCGCCGATCAATTGACCGATTTCATCCTGCCTGACGATGGGCAAGGGCTGGTGGGGCTGGGTGGTACCGGACCGGATCGCAAGTGCTTTGGCCGCGACCAGCAACGGTGAAAGCTGGCGCCGCAACATCCACCAGGTCAGGGCACCCGCCAGGAGCGTCAGCAAGACCGTGACCAGCAGCAGACGTTGTTGCATGACACGGATCGGCGCAAAGGACTCTGCCGTCGGCAGCATGGCTACCACAGACCAACCGGCCACCGGAACGCTTTTGACAGAAGTCAGTACCTCCTGGCCTTGCGAATTGACGACCACACCGGTCCCCTCAAAACCTCGCGTGAATGCATCGTGCATCGGATCAAGGTCTGACGCGGGAAAGGCTTGCATCACCCGGCTTTTTTCGGTCGCGGCCAGAATTTGCTGGGTTCGAGGCGCTACCAGCAGATAGTTGCCGCTTTTGCCATACCTGTTTTCTGTGATTTTCCCCAGAAAATTGGGCTGATCCAGGCGCGTGATGCCGCCCAGGGCGCCGATCACGCGGCCTTGCGCATCACGAATGGGCACGGTCATGCCAAAAACCGGTGTACGCAGCTTTTTGTCCAGCACCGGTTGACCGATCGTTGTTTTCCCCTGGAGCGCTGCGGCGACGGTCGCCACGTCCAGGTCATTGCGCCCCACTCGTCTTGCCGGTAACGGAACCTCGGCCCGCGCAATACCGTCAAGTCCGTAGGCGGTGTAGCCACCGTTGAAAAATGCCTGAAGCGCGGGGCGGTTTTCCAGCCGGGCCTGCAAAGCTGCGGCATTGCCCTGCAGGGCGGGACTCACGATCTGGGCCACTTTGCCCAACAGTTCAAACCGGTCATCCAGCTCCTGATTGACTTGTTCGGCCATGAACGTAGTCACCGAGAGCTGTTGCTCGCTCAACAGGCGTTGCATGTCTTCGCGCAGCAAACGGCTGGCATAAAACGCCAGTGACCACAGGCTGGCCACAAAAATAAGCAGCGTGGCGAGCGTGATTCTGGATTTAAGGGAATGTCGCGGAAGGACCGTCGGAGTCATGCAGGTCTTAGCGTAAAAAAGCGTCACTGGTCTTCACAATTGCCACCTTGATCAATGTCAATGCAGTCAGATTTCCCCTGCGTTTGAGTATACAGAGGGCATATTTCTCGCCTTCGAAAGCAACTCGGGCAGGCCCTCTGGCATGGGCCTGCCAATAGTGCGGTGCAAAATAGCACCATGAAACCACCCAAAAGACTGCAATCATTGATCGAAGAAGGCCTGATTGACACAGTTGTGCGCCAGTTGATGAGCGGCAAGGAAGCCATGGTCTACGTGGTGCGTTGCGGCGACGAAACCCGTTGCGCCAAAATTTACAAGGAAGCCACCCATCGCAGCTTCCGCCAGGCGGTGGATTACACCGAAAATCGCAAGGTTAAAAATTCGCGGGAAGCCCGCGCCATGGCCAAGGGCACCCGCTTTGGCCGCGAGAAGCAGGAAGCGGCTTGGCAGAGCGCCGAAGTCGATGCGCTTTACCGCCTCGCCGATGCCGGCGTGCGCGTGCCCAAACCCCACAATTTTTGCGATGGCGTGCTGCTGATGGAACTGGTGACCGACGCGCAGGGCGACGCGGCTCCCCGGCTCAACGATGTCATGCTCACGCCTGAGCAGGCTCGTGCGCATCACGGGACGCTGTTGACCGAGGTGATACGCATGCTGTGTGCGGGCGTGGTGCATGGTGACTTGTCCGAATTCAATATCTTGCTGGCCGAGGACGGTCCGGTGATCATTGACCTGCCCCAGGCGGTGGACGCCGCGGGCAACAACCATGCCCAACGCATGCTGCTGCGCGATGTCGCCAACCTGCGCGGTTTCTTCGGCAGCTTCGCGCCCGAGTTGCTGCACACCCACTTTGGCCCCGAAATCTGGGACCTCTACCAGCGCGGCGTACTGACCCCGGAGACCGTGCTTACCGGCCGCTTTGAGCACAAGGCCGGCGCAGTGGATGTCGGTGGCTTGATGCGCGAGATTGACGACGCCCGCGCCGAAGATACGGCGCGCCGTCTGCGCATGCAAACGGCGCACTGAGAGCAGCTTGCGCTCAGGCTGCGGCCATGCGCAGGGCTTCCTGGGTCAGGATTTCCGACTCTTTCTCGTGCGTCAGCATGGAGCCCGTATCACGGAAACGGGTGTGCCATGACAAGGCTTCTTCCAGAATGTGCGGCGTCTGGCCGCCGCGCTGGTTGGCATGCGCCACATAGTCGTTCAGCATCTGCCGGTAGGGCTCGGCCACGCAGTTGTTGATGATGACTTGCGCACGCTCACGCGGTGCCAGTCCGCGCAGATCGGCCAGGCCGACTTCGGTAACCAGGATATCCACGTCATGCTCGGTGTGATCGACGTGCGACACCATCGGCACGATGCTGGAAATCTTGCCGCCCTTGGCCACCGATTTGGTAGCGAACACCGACAGGTAGCAGTTGCGCGCAAAGTCGCCGGAGCCGCCGATGCCGTTCATCATGTGCGTGCCCAGCACGTGGGTCGAGTTGACGTTGCCGTAAATGTCGGCTTCCAGCGCGGTGTTGATGGCAATGATGCCCAAACGCCGGATGATTTCCGGGTGGTTGCTGACCTCTTGCGGGCGCAGCACCAGACGCTCCTTGTATTTGTCGAAATTGCCAAAGACTTCAGCGCTTTTCTGCGACGACAAGGTGATGGAGGAGCCGGACGCAAAGTCGAGCTTACCCGCGTCAAACAGATCAAAGGTGGAGTCCTGCAACACCTCGGAATACATCGTCAGGCCCTTGAAGGGGCTGTCAATAAAGCCCGCCATCACCGCGTTGGCGATGGTGCCGATACCGGCTTGCATCGGCAGCAAGCTGTCCGTCAGCCGTCCCAGTGCAACTTCCTTCTGGAAAAACGCGACCAGATGGCCGGCGATGGCCGCCGTTTCTGAATCAGGCGGCAGAATGGTGGACGAGCTGTCGCTGCTGCCGGTGATGACAATGGCGACGATTTTTTCGGGTGGGATCTCGATGGCCGTGGTGCCAATGCGGTCATGCGGCGTCATCAGCGGCATCGGTTCGCGGCGTGGGCGGTGCTTGGGAATGAAGATGTCGTGCAAACCTTCCAGCGACTGCGACTGCGCCAGGTTGATCTCGACGATCACCTTGTCGGCCAAAATGGCAAAACTGGCGCTGTTGCCGATGGAGGTGGTGGGCACGATGGCGCCGGTCTCGGTGATGGCAACGGCCTCGATGATGGCGACATCAATCGGGGCAATTTGACGGGTGCGCAGCATTTCCACCGTTTCGGACAAATGCTGGTCGATGTACATGACCTCGCCCCGGTTGATGGCGGCACGCAGCACCGGGTCAGACTGAAAAGGAATGCGCCGCGCAATGGCGCCGGCTTCGGTCAGGGCCTTGTCCACGCTGCCCAACGAGGCGCCGGTCATCAGCGTGATTTTCAGTTTTTCATGGCGCGCGCGTGCGGCCAGGGCCACCGGCACTTCCTTGGCATCGCCGGCGCGGGTAAAACCGCTCATGCCAACGGTCATGCCGTCATGGATCCACTGAGCCGCTGTTTCGGCCGTGGTCACGCGATCGCGCAAGGCGGGCAAGCGGATGCGGTCTTCAAAATTTTCGTGCATTTTTATGTTCCTCTTTAGTTGATTTTTTTGCTGCCTTTACGTCAGGCAGTAGTTGACAGGCGCCAGTGGTTCTGGAACGTTGTCGTCGCCCAGTGATTCGCGCAGATTGATTTCGATGGTCCGGCAAATGGCATCCAGCGGCAGGTCGTTGGCGTCCAGGCCAAACGGCTCTTCGATCTCGTCACCCAGCGCATCCAGACCGAAGAAGGTGTAGGCCACGATGGCGACCACAAACGGCGTCATGAAACCGATGGAATCGACCAGGCCGAACGGCAGCAGAAAGCAGTAGAGGTAGGCCGTGCGGTGCAGCAACAGGGTGTACGAAAAGGGAATCGGCGTGCTTTTGATGCGCTCGCAACTGGCCGACGCCGCGGTCATGGCGGAGAGCGTGGCATCGATGGACCCCGCCAGGCAACTGTCAAGGCGCCCTTCTTTCAGGCACAGCCCCAAGTCCTTGCCCATGTTCAGCATCAGAAAATCGGGCTTGTTGGAGGCCGATTGAAGCTGCTGCCATTCCGACGCCAGCAGCAGGTTTTGCAACTCCGGCGCGGGTACCTCGTCGCGCAGCAGGTGTCGCAGGGCATGGGCAAACGCAATGGTGCGAAAAATCATGCGCACCCGCACATCAATCAGGCCAAGACGGGCGTGGGCCGGTGTGGCATCGGCAATCAGGCTCTGGCACTGGCGCGACAGGTTGCGGCTGCGCAGCAGCATTTCGCCCCAGAGTTT
>JAZKHK010000087.1:0-8072 GCA_040385425.1 Pseudomonadota bacterium
AGGTCCAGCAGAACATGGGCATTTTCATCAGCGTCATGCCGGGCGCGCGCATGTTCAAAATGGTGACGATGATGTTGATCGAGCCCATGATGCTCGACGCTCCCATCAGATGCAGCGCAAAAATGCCGCTGTCCATGCTCGGCCCCATTTGCAGTGTCAGCGGTGCGTAGAGCGTCCAGCCGGCGGCGGGTGCGCCACCCGGCATGAAGAACGAACTGGCGAGCAGCACGGCAGCCGGAATCAGCAGCCAGAAGCTGAAGTTGTTCATGCGCGCAAACGCCATGTCGGAGGCGCCGATCTGCATCGGGATCATCCAGTTCGCAAAGCCGACAAAGGCCGGCATGATGGCGCCGAACACCATGATGAGCCCGTGCATGGTGGTGAGCTGGTTGAACAGTTCGGGGTTGACGAACTGCAGGCCCGGCTGGAACAGTTCCGCGCGAATGATCAGGGCCAGCACGCCGCCCAGCATCAGCATGGTGAGGCTGAACAGCATGTACAGGGTGCCGATGTCCTTGTGGTTGGTCGCGTACACCCAGCGCCGCCAGCCGGTGGGGGCGTGGCTGTGGTGCTCGCCGTGGGCAGGATGAGTGGGATGGGCGGGATGGTCTAAAACGGCACTCATCTGATTTCCTTCTTCATGCGGGTCGGGCTGTCACGGTGCGTCAATGACGTGCCGCAGTGACTTCAGCGGGTTGCACCAGTTGACCCGTGTGGTTGGACCAGTTGTTCTTGGTGTAGGTGACGACGGCGGCGATGTCGGTGTCGCTGAGCTGCTTCCAGGGCGGCATGCCTTTGTCAGGCCGGCCATTGAGCACGACGGCAATTTGTGCCTTCTTGTCGGGGCTCTGCACGACGGCCGAGCCATCCAACGGCTTGATGGGGCCGGCGCCTTTGCCATTGGCCTGGTGGCAGGCGGCGCAGTTGGCGGCATAGACGCTGGCACCGCGCTGGGTGATGTCGGCAGCGGTCCAGACCTTGGTCGGGTCGTCGGCTTTGGCGGCCTGTTTTTTCTTCTCGTCCGCCACCCACGCGGTGTAGTCCGGCTTGGACAGCACCTTCACATGAATCGGCATGTACGCATGCTCTTTGCCGCAGAGCTGGGTGCACTGGCCGTAAAAATCGCCCACCTTGTCGGCCCTAAACCAGGTGTCGCGCACAAAGCCCGGAATGGCGGCCTGCTGGACGCCAAACGAGGGCACCATCCAGGCGTGGATCACGTCATTGGCGGTGGTGATGATGCGGATTTTCCGGTTGACCGGCACCACCAGCGGGTGATCGACCTTGAGCAGGTAATCGTTGATGGCCTCGCCCGCCTTGGGGCCGCCGTTGTTGGACATTTCGCGCTGCGTCGCGTCCAGCGCCGAGATGAAACCGATGCCTTCGCCTTCGCCCTTGAGGTAGTCGTAACCCCATTTCCACTGCATGCCGGTGACCTTGATGGTGAGGTCGGCGCTGGTGGTGTCCTTCATCGCCACCACCGCTTTGGTGGCGGGCAAGGCCATCAGGATCACGATGACAAAAGGCACGATGGTCCAGGCGATTTCGACCGTGACCGATTCATGGAAATTGGCCGCCTTGTGCCCGACCGACTTGCGGTGCTTCCAGATGGCATAGAACATCACAGAGAACACGGCGATGAAGATGACGGTGCAAATAATCAGCATGAACCAGTGCAGCCAGGCCTGGTCTTCGGCATTGCGGGTAGCGGCCAACTGCAGGTTCAACTGGTTGAAACCAGGCCCGCCGGGCAAATCGCTGACGGCATGGGCGGCACTGAAAAGAGCACTGACACCCCAGACGCTAACGGCAAGCAGCGAGCCGATACATTTGCTGAAAATGCGTTTCATCATGTTCACTTTTGTTGCCTCAAATTAAGCAAATTTGATCCAGCAAACGCGCGCGCCGTCACACGGCACGCCGTGCCACCCGCCCTTGTTGCCACTCATTATTAGCAAGGTCGGGTGACCGAAAACAGAGGGATTACCCCTTGATCAAACTAATTTTGACAAATTTATTTATCTTGCGCGCGACATTCGTCAAGCTTTTTTTCAGGATTTGTCTGGATAACTCTTGCGTTGGCTCAAGGATTCACGCATTTGCGCCAGGGACAGCACGGTTTCCGGGCGGATGTCGAGGCGGGGCTTGGGCTTGAAGGCGTGGCCGTAGATGACCTCGAAGGTCAACTGCAAGGGGGCGTCTGCCAGCGCCTGATGCAGCTGGTCGCGCCATTGCCGTCCGCGCAGACCGGCGAAACGCTGGGGGTGCAGATTGCGCCCCAAGCCGCGCAGCTCCTGCAGCAGGCGCGCGGGCGTCTCAAAGGTCAGGGTGATGCGCTCCATGTCCATCACCGGTTCGGCAAAACCGACCCCCGCCAGCATGTCGCCCCAGTCGTGCATGTCGGTGAACTCATGCGAGGGCGCGGGCCAGCCCAAGGTTTGGTACAGCCCGCGCAACTCTTTCAGGGTGTCCGGCCCGAGGCAGGAAAACATCACGAACCCATCCACCGCCAGCGCGCGATGCCACTGCGCCATCAAGGCTTGCGGGTCGGCGGCCATGTGCAGCGCCATGTTGGCCCACAGCATTTGAGCATCGCCCTCGGCCGGCAGAACAAAGCGCGTGGGCTGGCCGGTCCAGCGGGCCGGTTGCCACCAGGGTTTTGCTATTTTTTTAGAAGCATACTCGGCATTCACCACGCGGGACTCGGCCACAAAACACCCTGCATCAGGGTAGCGGTTCGCCAGCAGGGCATGGGCTTGCAGGCCGCCGCGCACAGGTTCCCAATGCACCCAGTTGTGAGGTTGCAGCTTGATCCACTCCAGCCGCTCCTCCATGCGCCGGGCCACCTCCTCGTGCAGCCATGGGGATTCGCCAGGGGGCATGTTCTGCCAACGGCTGGCCGCTTGAGGATCGATCGTGGGGGGGCGCTGAGTGGGCATGGTGTGGTGTGCGGTGAATTCGCGAGAGTATATTGACCCGATGTTTGGCCGCTTGTTAAAAACCCTGTGGACGGCGCTGCCGAGTCAGTGCCTGGTGTGCCGCAGTTGGCCAAGCCAAGCCGTGTGCGAAGCCTGCGTCACCCGTTTCGCCCAACCCCAATCGCGCTGCCAGACCTGTGCGCTGCCGCTGCCGGCGGGTATGCGGCACTGCGGCGCCTGCGTCAAAAACCCGCCGCCGCTGGACGCCTGTCTGGCTGGCGTGCCGTATGCGTTTCCGTGGTCTGACTTGATCGTGGGCTACAAGTTTCATCAGCAGCCGGGACGCGCTGCCGCCCTGGCCCTGCTGCTGCGCAGCACGCCATGGGTGGAACCGGCGCTGGATGCGGCCGATGTGGTCGTGCCGATGCCGCTGTCCCCGGCGCGGCTGCAGGCGCGCGGCTTCAACCAGGCGCTCACGCTGGCCCGGGAACTGGCGCCCGACAAGACCGATCACCGTCTGCTGCTGCGCATCCAGGACACGCCGCCGCAAAGCTCGCTCAAGCGCAGCGAACGGCTGACCAGCGTCAAGGATGCGTTTGCCGTGGAGCCTTTGCTGGCCCAGCGCATCCAGGGCGCCCGGCTGGTGCTGGTGGACGATGTCATGACCAGCGGCGCCTCGCTCTTTGCCGCCGCGCAGACGCTGCGAGCCGCCGGTGCGGCTCACATCACCGGTTTGGTTATTGCGCGAACTGAATAAGAATCCAAACAACACGGGCGACAATCCGGGCATGTTTCATATCGTCCTGGTCGAACCCGAAATCCCGCCCAACACGGGCAACGTCATCCGCCTGTCGGCCAACACCGGCTGCACCCTGCACCTGGTCGAGCCGCTCGGCTTTTCCATGGACGACAAGCACATGCGTCGCGCCGGGCTGGACTACCACGAGTACGCCCAGCTCAAACGCCACGCCAGTTGGCAAGCCTTTCTGGCCAGCGAGCAACCGGCGCCGGATCGCCTGTTCACCCTGACCACGCGCGGCACGCGCAGCCCGTATGAGGTGGCGTTCCAACCAGGCGACTGGCTGGTGTTCGGCTCGGAAACCAAAGGTATTTCGGACGCAGTGCGCGCCTCCTTTCCGCCCGCGCAAAGCCTGAAGCTACCGATGTTGCCCGGCCAGCGCAGCCTGAACTTGTCCAACGCGGTCGCCGTCACGGTATTTGAAGCCTGGCGGCAAAACGGGTTTGGGCCAAGCACCATCACCCCGCCCTAGAACCCACGGACCTGCTGACATGGAACACACCCCCGTCTGGCTGGTCAACAGCTTCATCTACCTCAGCGCGGCCGTGCTGGCGGTGCCGCTCAGCAAGGCGCTGGGCCTGGGTTCCATCATCGGCTACCTGGCGGCCGGCATGGCGATTGGCCCGTGGGGCCTGGGGCTGGTCACCAACGTGGCGGACATCCTGCACTTTGCCGAGTTTGGCGTGGTGTTGATGCTGTTTCTGGTCGGGCTGGAGCTGGAGCCCAAGCGCCTGTGGAGCCTGCGCCGCCCGATTTTTGGCTCGGGCAGCGCACAGGTGCTGGGCTGCACGCTGCTGCTGACCGCCGCGGCCATGGCGCTGGGCGTGGAGTGGCGGGTGGCGCTGGTGGCAGGCCTGGGGCTGGCGCTCTCCAGCACGGCGATTGCGCTGCAGGTGCTGGGCGAGCGCAACCTGATGCCCACCTCCAGCGGCCAGGCGGCGTTCTCGATTTTGCTGTTCCAGGATGTGGCCGCCATCCCGATTTTGGCCCTGCTCCCGCTTTTGGGCGTGATTTCAGCATCAAATGAGGCTCTAGCCCCCGTCAATCATGCCCAGGCAGCTCTGAAAATCATAGCAGTCATCACCGGTATCGTGCTCGGTGGCCGCTTGCTGCTGCGCCCGCTGTTCCGCTGGATCGCCCGCTCCAGAACGCCCGAAATCTTCACCGCCGCGTCCCTCTTGCTGGTGATCGGCATCGCCGGGCTGATGCAGTTGGTCGGCCTGTCGATGGCGCTGGGGGCCTTTCTGGCCGGGGTGCTGCTGGCGGAAAGCGAATACCGGCGCGAGTTGGAAACCAATATCGAGCCTTTCAAGGGCTTGCTGCTCGGCCTGTTTTTCATTGCGGTGGGCATGAGCATCGACTTTGGCGTGCTGCGCCAGTCGGCAGGCACGATGGCGCTGATCGTGCTCGGGTTTCTGAGCATCAAGAGCGTGGTGATTTATGCCGTGGCGCGGCAAATGAAGGTGCCGTTTCAGGAGCGGCCCGTGTTCACGCTGCTGCTGGCGCAAGGCAGCGAGTTCGCCTTTGTCGTGTTTCAGGCCGCCGCCGGCGCCAAGGTGTTTTCCGCGCACACCGCATCCCTGCTGATCGGCGCCGTGGCGGTGTCGATGCTGGTGAGCCCCTTGCTGCTGGTCGGCATCGACAAACTGCTGCTGCCGCGCTATGCCAAGCTGGGCAAGGTTCGCATGGCCGAGATTTCTGAGCCGCAGGAAGCGCCGATCGTGATTGCCGGCTTTGGCCGCTACGGGCAAATCGTGGCCCGCATGATGCTGGCGCAAGGCCTGGCCTGCACCGTGCTGGATCACGACGCCGACATGATCGAAGTCGCCCACACCTTTGGCTACCGCGTGTTTTACGGCGATGCAACCCGACTCGACCTGCTGCGCACCGCCGGTGCGGCCAATGCCAAAATCCTGGTGGTGGCAGTGGACGACATGGCGCAGTCGCTCAAGATCATCGACCTGGCGCAAGAGCACTTTCCCCAGTTGCAGATCGTGGCGCGCGCCCATGACGTCACGCACTGGAACAAGCTGCGCGACCGCGGCGTGATGCGGGTGGAACGCGAGTTGTTCGAGTCCAGCCTGCGCAGTGCGCGCAGTGTGCTGGAACTGATGGGCCAGAGTGCGGACGAAGCCTGCGAAACCGCCCTGCGCTTTCGCCAGCACAACCTGGAACTGTTCGAGAAAATGTACCCCCACTACCGCAATCAGGACCGCGCCAAGGTCATTGCCGTGGCCAAACAGGGTCGCCATCAACTCGAAGAACAAATGGCGCAGGAGCGCGAGCAACGGGCGCAAGCCCAAGCCGCAGCCCAGCCGGACAACGCCAGCCGGGAGGCGTGAGCACCATGCCGATTCCCTACGCCCGCTGCCCCAAATGTGAGCACCAACCGCTGCCCATTGATCAGGCTTTGCCCGCGGCTTGTCCCCAATGCGGTGTGATTCTGGCCAAGGTGGGACAAGCGTCTCACCTCCGTACCCGGCCTTTGCCAGCGAAGACGCCGGACCTGGCGTGCTGCGACCCCGACCACCTTGACCAAGACACCGAGTCCCGCTGGACCGCGTTGTTCATCCATATGCCAGACCGGGTGGACGCGCTGCAATTCTGGGGCCGCGTCGCCCTGCTGGCCGGCCTGATCGTGTGGAGTTGGGTGCTGATCGGCCTGGATTACCGCACCGGCGAGATGAACGAGTCCTTCCTGCACCGGCCGATTCTGGTGTTTCACGAGGCCGGGCATGTGCTCTTCATGCCGCTGGGCCATTGGCTGATGGTGCTGGGCGGCACGCTGGGCCAGTTGATCATGCCCGCCATCCTGGCCGGCGCGCTGCTGATCAAGAACCGCGACCCGTTTGGCGCGGCGGTCGGCCTGTGGTTTTTCGGCGTGTCGGTGCTGGATGTGGCGCCCTACATGTTTGACGCGCTGCACCCGCAACTCATGCTGCTGTCCGGCACCACCGGCGAGGAAGGTGGGCACGACTGGATCTATCTGTTCTCCAGCCTGGGGCTGTTGTCGAAGTCCCAACTGATCGGCGGGTTGACGCACAAGCTGGGTTCTCTGGTTGTGCTGCTGGCGCTGGGCTGGGGGGCGTGGCTGCTGCGGCGGCAGTATCCCCGGATGGACGGGCATGTCCGGCTGGAAGAGTGAAATTTATGCCAAATCTGGCTCTAGCCCACGTATTTGTTGCGCAAGCAGCTATAAATTTAATAGTGATTACGCCACCGCATCCCACACCAACTTAACCCCGGTCAGGAACATCCCCAGGTACAGCAGGCGGTAAAACAGCACGGGGCTGATGCGCCGGGCCAGTTTCACGCCGACCCAGACGCCGATCGGTGCAATCGGCAGCAGCACCAGCGAAGTCGCCATGTTGCGGGTGTCGAGCAAGCCCAGCCAGGCGTAGGGAATCCATTTGGACAGGTTGATGACGAAGAAAAAGAAGGCCATGGTGGCGGTGAACTTGACCGGCGACAGGCGCAGCGGGATCACATAGGCGTTGATGGGCGGGCCGCCGGCATGGGCGATGAAACTGGTGAAGCCCGAAATGGCGGCCAGCAACGCGCCCAGCCAGGGCGGCGGCGGCGCGCTGTCCACCCGGGGCGGGAACAGCAGGCGCTGCGCCAGAAACAGCAGGGTGAACACGCCCACGATGCCCGCCACGGTGTGCGCGTCCAGCACCTTGAACAGCAGCGCGCCGATCACGATGCCGACCAAGCCGAATGGAATCAGGAACTTCAGCAATTTCAGGTCGAAGTCCTTGCGAAACGCAGCCATGCCCAGCACGTCCATCACCAGCAGCACCGGCATCAACATGGCGGCGGCCTGTGGCACCGTAACTGCCAGCGCCATCATCGGCACGGCCAGCGAACCAAAACCGGCGCCAAAGCCGCTCTTGCTGATGCCCAGCAAGAGCACGGCGGGATGGTGATGGCGTAAAAAAACGGGTCGGTGATGGGGGAGAAGTCAAAAGGCAAAAGCATGGCGCGAAAATCCGGGCATGAACAACATTCAATCCTGGGGTGAAACCCTGAGGCTCCTGGTAGAACTGGCCGCTACCGCAGCGTTTGCATTGTCGGGCGTTTTGGAGGCGGCACGAAAACGGCTGGACGTGGTCGGCGTCTGCGTGGTGGGTTTTCTGGCGGCCTTTGGCGGTGGCACGCTGCGCGACCTGCTGCTGGACCAGCGGCCCTTCTTCTGGGTGCGCCATGTCGAACTACTGTGGGGCGTGCTGGCCCTGTGCGTGCTGGCCATGCTGTTCCTGCGCCACCGTCATTTTGAGGTGACCGAAAAGGCGATCCAGTGGCCCGACGCCCTGGGCCTGGGGCTTTTTGCCGCCACCGGCGTGCACCAGGCGTTA
>JAZKHK010000088.1:0-5784 GCA_040385425.1 Pseudomonadota bacterium
GCAAATCTTTCACGCGCACGTCGCGCCCATGGACCACGGCCCGGTTCCCCTCCAACTTCCGCAAGGTCATTGATACCCTTCTCGATAAAGGATGGATCCAACACTCGGATTCACCCTGGGGGGCGGCGGTTCTCTTTGCCAAGAAGAAAGACGGCACCATTGACTTGAAGATTTTGCCGAGCTGCACCTTGCCTTTGACAGGCGTGGGCGTGGTGAACCGCATCATTACCGACCTGGCCGTGCTGGATGTGACGCCCCAAGGCCTCAAAGTGGTGGAGTTGGCGCCCGACGTGACTCGTGAAGAACTGCAGGCCAAGACCGGCGTGCCCCTGATCTAAACCGGGTCAGTCATAACCCAGGAGATACGCGAAAACTCATGTTGGAGTTGATCGCGTACCTCGGGGCCAAAATTTTCAAGACAGTCGGTTTGCCGCAGCGCATCCACTGAAATACGCGTGCCCTTGCACGCAAAAAGAATGCTGTTGCTTTTTTCTTCAGAAGCAATTTCAAGCACATTCCCCTCAAAAGCCACCCCGATGCGCGACGTGAAAACCGGGTGCTCGGGGTCGTCGTGGTGCAGGTTGGCCACCATCACGCCTTCGGAAGAGAGGGCGTTAAAGCAATCGTCATAAAAGGCTTGTGAGCACAGGCTCGGCGCCTGTCCCCGACGGTCGAAGCCATCCACCAGCAGCACGTCATATGGCGGTGAGGCATTCTTTGAAGCGTCGCGCACAAAGTCGGCTCCGTCAGCACAGATCATGGTGATGCGCGCCGCATCTTCAGGCACTTCAAACTCCTGGCGCAGCGCGATCACATGGGGGTTGATTTCCGCCACCGTGAACCGTGCGTCGGGCAGGTGGTGGTAGCAAAATTTGAGCAGCGATCCGCCTCCCAGGCCAATCATGGCGATGCGTGCCGGGCGGTGGTTGAACATCAAAAATCCCATCATCGTGCGGGTGTAGTCCACCTCCAGATGAGTCGGCTGCCCGCAGTGCATGCGGCTTTGCAGCTCGTCAAGGGTGAAGTACAGGGACTTGATGCCGTCAGCGGAAAACACAAATGGGGCGTCGAAGGCGGAGAGGTCGGATGGTGTGTTTTTCATGGCTTTGAGTAGAGCGATTTGAGCTCAATCGGTAACCCTATTCAAGGGCTTTGTAAAACATATCAATTTCACTTCGTCTGACGTGGATCAAACGCCTGGGGCTGGTTTTTCGAGTTCCCGCTTTCTGGCCTGTATAGACTGCGATGCATAAGTAAAAGACTGACGGCGGCGCAGACCACCGACGACAAAAAAGGCACTATGCAGGCGAGGAAAAAAGCAGATCACTATGCACGTCATCATCCATCTATTGCCGCCACCGTCATTGGCGGCACCTTCTCCCTAACGATCTCCCAAGTCTTTGCGCAGGCCTCGGTCAAGGGTGCTCGCATCACTGTCGCGCAGCGCCGTGCGCTGAAGCACAAATCAAAAATCCACAAGCCGCCGGGTCGCCCGTCCGATGGCGAAAGACGGACGACTGTCTTCCTACCCATTCACAACTCGAAAGAAATCCTATGAATAATTTCAAAATCCGGTGCGCTGCGTTTTGCATCGTCAGCGCCGTTGCAGTCAATGGATTCGCCAGCAACACGACCATAGCGCAAGAGCAAGACATTGGATCAATCCAGGCGGAGTATTCATTGGAGTATCCCGATGGCAGTCGGCTGAAACAAAAACCAACCGAGGTGCGCATCGTCACGGCAGAGCAAATGCAAAAGAGCGTTGGCAGCAAGATCGCCTTGGGGGTGTTGCTTTTTGCATTCACTGGCGGCACCGGATTTTCAGGCAGCAGCAAAGACAACATGAATGGAGCCACGATTGATGCACTGGAAGACCGCAGCAACATTCAAATCACCGATCCCGATGCTCTTGCGGCCCGACTGCAGGCCCAGGTGAATGACGCACTGAAGGCCAGTGCGGAGCCGCCAGCCAAATCATTTACAAAACCGCTGACGGTGGCCGGCGGCATGACAAGCCTGATTTATGAGAGCCTGACGGGCGACGAGGCCGGGCTTTACCGCCTGAAAACAGACTGGGTGGTCTACAAACGCAAGGAAAGCTTTTCTATTTTTGGCCCCTTCACGTTTGTTGTGGATTGCGGCAACCAATCCACCAAACCTCTTTCGCAAAAAGATTGGGCGGAAAACAACTACGCAATGGTCAAAACCGAGATGGATGCCACTATTGCCACTTGCGAACAGAAAGTTCTGGCTGCAGTGCCAGCGTTGCTGAAGGATTGAGAGAGGTTGCTATGTATTTAGTAGCTGCTTGTGCTTATTACACGGGGGCTACAGGCCTATTTCATGCACAAATGTCCCTGAAAATCGTCTAAAACCACAAAACCGGGAAAATTGGCACGTATCTGCTTGTGATTTTGAATAAAAAAGGCCGCTAGCCCCCGCAGAATATGTGCAAGCAGCTATCAATTCAGGAGTGTCTGGGGGTGGAGCGGGTGATGAGAATCGAACTCACGTATCGAGCTTGGGAAGCTAGCGTTCTACCATTGAACTACACCCGCATTTGGTGCTGCCAGAGCCAGCGGTATTCACTTTCCGCTGGCTTGGAAGTTGAAGAGTTTACTTCAGGATGTCACCGATGCAGAGGTATTTGACTTCCACGTAATCATCCATGCCGAGATGGGAGCCTTCGCGACCCAGGCCGGACTGCTTGACGCCGCCAAACGGCACATGCTCGGTGGCCAGAATGCCGACGTTGATGCCGACCATGCCGTACTCCAGTGCCTCGGCCACACGGTAGATGCGGCCCACGTCGCGGCTGTAGAAGTAGCTGGCGAGACCGAATTCGGTGTTGTTGGCGGCATCAACGGCTTCCTGCTCGGTGCTGAAGCGGAATACTGGTGCGAACGGGCCAAAAGTTTCTTCTTTGGCACACAGCATGTCGGCCGTGGCTTCGGAGATCACGGTAGGCTCGAAAAACTGGCCCGGCAATTTGTTGCCGCCGGCCATGACCTTGCCGCCTTTGGCCACAGCATCGGCCACATGGCGGCTGACTTTGTCGATGGCCGCGTCTTCGATCAGCGGGCCTTGCATCACCCCGTCTTCAAAGCCGTTGCCGACTTTGAGCGCTTTGACCTTGGTGGCGAACTTGGCCACAAACTGGTCGTACACACCTTCCTGCACATAAAAGCGGTTGGCGCAGACGCAGGTCTGGCCCGCGTTGCGGTACTTGCTGAGCATGGCGCCTTCGACGGCAGAGTCGATGTCGGCATCGTCAAACACGATGAAAGGTGCGTTGCCGCCCAATTCGAGCGACATTTTCTTGACGGTGGGGGCGGACTGGGCCATCAGAATGCGGCCGACTTCAGTGGAGCCGGTGAAGCTGATGTGGCGCACCACGTCGCTGGCGCAAATCACCTTGCCCACGGCGATGGAGTTGTCGCCATCCGCCGTGATCATGTTGAGCACGCCTGGCGGAATGCCGGCGCGGATCGCCAACTCGGCGGCAGCCAGGGCGGTCAGCGGTGTCAGTTCGGCCGGTTTGATGATCACCGTGCAGCCTGCCGCCAGCGCCGGTGCCACCTTACGGGTGATCATGGCCAGCGGGAAGTTCCAGGGGGTGATTGCGGCGCACACGCCGATCGGCTGCTTGATGACCATCAGGCGGCGGTTGTTGTCGAACTGGGGCAGGGTTTCGCCATTGACGCGCTTGGCTTCTTCGGCAAACCATTCCACAAAGCTGGCGCCGTAGGCTACTTCGCCTTTGGCCTCGGCAAACGGCTTGCCCTGCTCGGCGGTCATGATGCGGCCCAGGTCGTCCTGGTTGGCCATCAGCAAATCAAACCATTTGCGCAGGATGATGCTGCGCTCTTTTGCGGTTTTGCTGCGCCAGGCGGGCCAGGCGGCATTGGCGGCGGCGATGGCGGTTTCTGCATCAGCCGCGCCCAAGTTGGCGACATCGGCCAGCTTGTTGCCGTTGGACGGGTCCAGGATGTCAAAACGGCTGCTGCCTGCCAGCCATTGGCCATTGATCAAGGCGTCGGTTTTGAGCAGCGTCGGGTCTTTGAGCAGCGATAGAGGTGATGTTTTCATGGTCATATGGGTCAGTCAAGGATGTTGGGACAATTGAATTTGTATTTGGTTCACACCAGAATGGCGTTAGCGCTCAAGATCTGATTCAAGTTCATGGGTGAGGGCAGCTTTGTTGACGCTGCCAAAGAAGCTGCACAGCTCGGCATCCGGTATCTGTTGCTCCGCGAAGCGGAAGCTGCCCTGTTCCATCATCTCCTGTGCCGCGCGGCGGACCAAGCCGAGTGCGCTGCGGGCCAGGCTGCCACCGATGCTGATGCGTTGGACGCCCAGCGCGCCCAGTTGTGCCACGGTGAAGGCATTGCCGGTCAAGCCCATCACCACGTTGATGGGGCCGTTGATCTCGCGTGCCAAGGCGGCAATCGTCTCGGCATCCTTGATGCCGGGCACAAAAAGGCAATCTGCGCCCATCTCGCGAAAGAAATTGGCGCGGCGCACTGCTTCGGCAAAAGGGTCGGGGACGCCAGCAAGGTAGCAGTCGGTACGGGCTGTCAGCGTGAACGCAATGCCACTGCGGTCTGCGGCTTCACGCGCGGCACGAATGCGTTCGCCCGACAAGGCGATGTCCAGCAGCGGCGTTTGCGGATCGCCGGACAAGTCTTCGATATTGCCGCCCACCACGCCCGCCTGGATTGCCAGCCGGATCGTCTCGGCCACCTCGTGCGGCGCGGTGCCGAAGCCGGCTTCCAGGTCCGCGCTCACCGGCAGGTCAACGGCGCTTGCAATGAGATGGATGCGCTCCATCATCTGCGAACGGCTGACGCGGCCTTCGATGTCGGGTTGACCCAGCGAGTACGCAATGCCCGCGCTGGTTGTCGCCAGGCACTGAAAGCCAGCGGCGCCCAGCAGGCAGGCGCTGCCGGGGTCCCAGGCGTTGGGCATCAGAAAGGTTTTCGGACCTTCATGCAACTCCCGAAAAAGCTCGCCGCGTTGCTTCTGGGCGGTCATTGAATTCAATGGCGGCGTCCGCGCAGCCATTCCAGCCCCAGCATCAGTGCCGTCGTGAAAATGATCAGTAGGGTGGCGACAGCCGCAATGGTGGGCGTGATGTTCTCGCGGATGCCGGTGAACATCTGGCGCGGCAAGGTCACTTGCGTGGGGCCGGCAATGAACAGCGTGACCACCACTTCATCAAACGAGGTGGCAAAGGCAAACAGGGCGCCTGAAATCACCCCGGGGGCGATGATGGGCAGGGTGATGCGGAAGAAGGTTTCCAGCGGGGTGGCGCCCAGGCTCAGGCTGGCGCGCACCAGGTTATCGTTGAAGCTCTGCAGCGTGGCCAGCACGGTGGTGAGCACGAATGGCGCACCCAGTGCTGCATGCACCAAAATCAGACCCAGATAGGTGTCGGCCAGCCCGATCTTGGCGAAGAACAGATAGGTACTGACACCCACCACCACGATCGGCACCACCATGGGGGCGATCAGCAGGCTCATCAGCATGCCTTTGCCAAAGAACTGGATGCGTGCCAGGCCCACGGCGGCCAGGGTGCCCAGGACCGTGGCCAGCAAGGTTGCCAGGGGCGCAACAATGAAACTGTTGCGGGTGGCGCGGACCCAGTCGTCCGAGCTGAACAGGTTCTCATACCACTGCAAAGACCAGCCCGGCATCGGATACGTCAGGAACGAGCTGGAGCTGAATGACAGCGGGATGATGACCAGAATCGGCAGCAGCAAAAACAGCAGCACCGCGCCGCAG
>JAZKHK010000089.1:0-3580 GCA_040385425.1 Pseudomonadota bacterium
GCAACAAATTGCATGAGATCGTCCAGGTCGAGGCCGACAAGCGCCGCAACGGCGAGGTCATGCTTGACGGTGTTGACGTCATCGACGGCGCCGACTCGGGCCTGGGTGACTTTGCCGATTCAGGCGATTTTGAAGACAGCGAGCCCGGCAACGACGCAGCCGACCTGCCCAGCGGCAGCTTGGCCCAGCAACGCCTGCAACTGGTACGCCGCGAACTCTTTGAAATTCGTGATCTGCTCGGCGCAACCCATTAAGAACACGGCTTGGCGCAAGCTATAATTTGAGGCTTCGGTGTGTGGCGCAGCCTGGTAGCGCACTTGCATGGGGTGCAAGGGGTCGAAGGTTCGAATCCTTTCACACCGACCAAAAAATAAAAGCCTTCAAACAGAGATGTTTGAAGGCTTTTTCATTTCGATTACGCGTCGCTGGCACGGTCACTATATTGATTCTCGAGAAAGGGGGGCATTTTCTGTCAACCCCATAGAATGCTGCTAGAAGAGGGAGAAACATGTCAGTTGTGCCCGCCAACAGAATAACCGCGCAAGTGGCGCCCGAGCAGGGTAGTCATTTGTTCTCGACTGCCCGTTTAGAGGTGACAGACTCTCAAGCGGCATGATCAAAAAGAACCTCAGCGAGGATGACACCAGCGCCAAATTCATCACGCCAGCGTTGTACCAAGCCGGATGGGCTGAGGCGGCCATTCGCCGACAAGTCGCCTTCACGGCAGGCCGCATCATCGTGCGGGGCAAGCTGGTCACGCGTGGCAAAGCCAAGCGGGCCGATTATGTGCTCTACATTGGTCACTTCCCCATCGCATTGATCGAGGCCAAGCACAACTTCAAGGCCGTTGGCGACGGTATGCAGCAAGCGCTGGACTACGCCACCACTCTCGACATTCCCTTTGTGTTCTCCAGCAACGGCCACGGCTTTGTGCTGCATGACCGTACCGGCACCTCCCTTCTACTGGAAACCACGCTGGCGCTGGACGCATTCCCTAGCCCCACCGAGCTTTGGAGCCGCTACCTGGCCTACAAAGGGCTAACCCCCGCGCAAGAGAAGATCATTACCCAAGCCTACTATGACGACGGCAGCGCTAAAGAGCCGCGTTACTACCAGCGCAACGCGGTCAACGCGGCGGTAGAGGCCATTGCCAAAGGCCAAACCCGCGTGCTGCTGGTCATGGCCACCGGCACCGGTAAGACCTACACCGCGTTCCAGATCATCTGGCGCTTGTGGAAGGCTGGGCAAAAGAAACGCATTTTGTTTCTGGCTGACCGCAACATCCTGATCGACCAAACCATGGTCAACGACTTTCGCCCCTTTGGCGGTGCGATGGCCAAGCTTAGCGTCAACGCCAAGACCATCGAGCGTGCTGACGGCAGCAAGATCGATCTGCCCATGGCGATGAACCGTGACCCGGACAACAAGCGCCGTGTCAACGCCGCCTATGAAATTTATCTGGGCCTGTACCAAGCCATCACCGGCCCCGAAGAGCAGCAAAAGCTGTTCAAGGAATTTAGTCCCGGTTTTTTCGATTTGATCGTTATCGACGAGTGCCACCGGGGCAGTGCCGATGCCGACTCAGCTTGGCGCGAGATATTGACCCACTTCCATAGCGCGGCCCAGATCGGCCTCACCGCCACGCCCAAAGAGACCGAATACATCTCCAACAGCGATTACTTTGGCGACCCGGTCTACACCTACAGCCTCAAGCAAGGCATACGCGACGGTTTTTTGGCTCCCTACAAAGTCATCAAGGTGCACCTGGATGTGGACGTCGAAGGCTACCGCCCCACACCGGGCGAGCTGGACCAGTACGGCAACGAGATTGAAGACCGCCTGTATAACCAAAAGGATTTCGACCGCAACCTCATCATCGACGCCCGCACTGCCCGGGTGGCCAAATGGGTCAGCGACTATCTCAAGGCCAGCGGCGACCGGTTCCAAAAGACCATTGTGTTTTGCGTGGACACTGCCCACGCCGCCCGCATGCGCCAGGCCTTCATTAACGAAAATCAAGACTTGGTGAAAAAGCACCCGCGCTATGTGATGCGTATCACCGGGGACGATGCCGAGGGCGCAGCCCAGCTGGGCAACTTTATCGATCCCGAATCGGCTGTGCCGGTCATCGTCACCACCTCGCGTTTGCTCTCCACTGGGGTGGACGCGCAGACCTGTCGCCTGATCGTGCTGGAGCGCGAAGTGGGCAGCATGACCGAGTTCAAGCAGATCGTGGGGCGAGGCACGCGCGTGCACGAAGACACCCGCAAGTACTACTTCACGCTCATCGACTTTCGCAGAGCCACCAATCACTTTGCCGACCCCGAGTTTGACGGCGAACCAGTGCAGATTTATGAGCCACGCGAGGGCGACCCCGTGGTTCCGCCCGATGTTGCGGAAGACGTGACTACGGTTGCAGACAATGTACCGCCTGCGGCGCCCGGCCAGGAAGAGACCGTGCTTGCAGGCTACTCGCCACCCTACATCTCTTTGCCGCCCGGCGCAGCGGAGCCACAGCCCAAATACTTCATCCAGGGCAAACCGGTCAAAGTGCTTACTGAGCGCGTCGAATACCTGGACGAAAACGGCAAACTCGTTACCGAGAGCCTGCGTGACTACAGCCGCAAAGCCATCCGCGCCCACTACGCCAGCCTGGACGCCTTTCTGCGCCGCTGGAAAGGCGAAGAGCGCAAAGAAGTCGTCATGGAAGAACTGGCCGAAGAGGGCCTGCCCCTGCAACCGCTGATGGATGAGGTGGGCAAAGACCTCGACCCGTTCGATTTGATCTGCCACATTGCCTTTGACCAACCACCGCTGACCCGCCGCGAACGCGCCGACCAGGTGCGCAAACGCGATGTATTCACCAAATACCGCCCCCAAGCCCGCGCCGTGCTGGAGGCGCTTCTTGCCAAGTACCAGGACGAGGGCGTGGTAGGCGGGCTGGACAATGTAAAAATCCTCGAAATCCCGCCCTTTAACCAAATGGGCATGCCTTTTCAACTCATCAAACAATTCGGCACCAAAGCCGGGTTTGAGCATGCAGTGCACGAACTGCAAACCGCGCTCTATTCATAAATACTCAAGCATTCATGTCCGCACGCAATACCGTTAAATCCATCCAAGACATCATGCGCAAAGACGCTGGGGTCGATGGCGATGCGCAGCGCCTCTCGCAGCTGTGCTGGATGTTCTTCCTCAAAATTGTGGATGACCAGGACCAGCAAATGGAGGTCATGCAAGACCACTACACCTCACCCATCCCCGCCGCGCTGCAGTGGCGCACCTGGGCAGCCGACCCCGAGGGCATTACCGGCACGGAGCTGAATGCCTTTATCAACGGCGAGCTGTTCCCCAAGCTCAAAGAACTGCCCACCACCGGTAAGTGGGCCAATCGCGCCCGTGTGGTCAAGGCCGTATTTGAAGACGCCTACAACTACATGAAAGACGGCCAGCTTATCCGTCAGGTGATCAACAAAATCACCGAGGTCAACTTCAACGACCTTGCCGAGCGCAAACACTTTGGCGACATTTACGAGCAAATGCTCAATGACCTGCAGGCCGCAGGCAACGCTGGCGAGTT